>DATMHB010000106.1:0-2102 GCA_035555175.1 Flavisolibacter sp.
CGAGGGAAATTATTTACGTCGTCAAATCCGATCGGCTGGCCTTCGCTGCTCGGGTTGGGCGCGAAGCTTTTCACAACCTTTCCTTCAAGGTCGAGCACTGACACGGTGTGCGGGAATCCCTGTGCCGGCACGAGGTAGGAAAAAGGTTTGATGATGGCACTGATGAGAATATATTTTTTATCGGGTGAAACCGAGAAGCTCCTGATGATCTGGGGCTGACCGATCTGCTTTTCAGATGAAAGATCATTGATCGCCAGCTGGGCCGTCGCATAATATTCAAAAAGTGCTTCATCGTAAGTGTTCCTGATCAGGTCTTCATAAGTTCTGGACGCAGCCGCCTTGCCAAGATTTTGCTGAACCACAGGTCCTGCAGGCGCTCCACCCGTTGCAGTCAGCTGCCTTCCGGGAACAACCGTTTTGTACACCAACTGCTCATTGCCGGACCATTGAAATGCATCGCCGAGAATTATATTGAGCGCATTGTTATTGACCTTTTTCGCGATCCTGGTGGCGAGATCAACAACATAAAGGTCCACGCCTGTATTGGTAGCATTGACGAAGGCGAATTTTTTCTCATCCGGTGACCATTCAACTGAAGATGCCCGCATATTTGAAGGTAGCCCGATAATGTCGAGATCCTGTTTCGAAGCAATATTCCTGATGCGGATATTGCTGAAAGAAGGGGCTCTTGAAGGACTGAAACTATTGGGTCTGAAACGCAGCCCGGCAATCCTTAATTCTGGTTGGGCCATTTCTTCGATGGTGGGATAGTCACTTCGTTCGAGCAGCAACATCCAGTTGGCCTTGTCATCGATGCGCACCGAAGGTGTAGGCTTTGCGAGCACCAGGTCCATGATATCTTTTGGCGGGGTCTGATAAGTAAAGTTATCCTGGCCAAAGGTGAAGAGGATAAGAAAGAGAAAAGAGGTGAAAAAAGACAGGCGTTTCATGGTCCAAAAATTTTGGGTTAAAGTAAGCGTAAACACGCTTATTAGGCAAAAACTTTTGGACAGTAAGATTTGGGGCTTAATTTTGCGGACCATGCTGATACTTCAGGTACATACACATCATCATACACTTGCCCAAGGGTGAGCCGCTGATGTATTTGTACAAATTATAGAAGGGCTTACCATAAGGTGAGCCCTTTGCTTTATCAGCCATGCAAAGAAAAAATGCCGGAGTACCGGCGTATAAACAATACATTATGTCGTTAAAACTGGCGATACAGAAATCAGGAAGACTGCACGATGACAGCATCCGGCTGCTCAACGACTGCGGCATTGCTGTCAGGAACGGCCACAATCATTTGAAGAGCGTGGCTGATAACTTTCCGCTTGAGGTTTATTTTTTGCGCGATGATGATATTCCTCAATACGTAGAAGACAGGGTGGCACAGGTAGGCATCGTAGGCGAAAATGTTTTGCTGGAAAAAGACAAAGCTGTTGATGTGGTAGAACAGCTGGGCTTCGGCAAATGCCGTCTCTCTATTGCCGTACGGAAGAACGAAGCCTACGGCGATGTGCAATTTTTGCACGGGAAAAAAATTGCAACGAGCTATCCTTTACTCACGAAAAAATTCCTTGCGGACAATGGAGTAGACGCAGAGATCCATGAGATCAGCGGCTCCGTAGAGCTGGCGCCGAGCATCGGACTGGCCGAGGCCGTGTGTGACCTTGTAAGCAGTGGGTCAACGCTGTTCATGAACGGACTGCAGGAAGTTCAGACAATCCTCAGGAGCCAGGCCGTATTGATCAGATCAAAAAGCCTCGAAAAGCAAGAAGAAAAACTCCTTGCTCAATTATTATTTCGCATCCGCGCCGTTAAGAAAGCAAAGAACAATAAATATGTATTGCTGAATGCGCCCAACGATGCACTGAGCAGGATCATTTCACTGTTGCCCGGAATGAAGAGCCCTACGGTGCTGCCGCTTGCCGAAACCGGATGGAGTTCGGTGCATAGCGTATTAAGCGAAGATGAATTCTGGGAAAAGATCGAAGCATTGAAAGAAGCAGGCGCGGAGGGCATACTGGTGGTACCCATTGAAAAAATGATCATGTAAACAAAATAAATGGAACTGATCTTATTTCCTGATCGAAAAGAAT
>DATMHB010000107.1:0-2691 GCA_035555175.1 Flavisolibacter sp.
ATCTCTCTTCCGTGCGCCATACTGTTACGGTCAGCGAACCTGAGCAATTCTTCAAGCCCGTGTACAAAAGTGTCGAAAAACAATGCACCATTGAGACCGAAAGAAGCAGGCAGGCTGTAATAAAAATTTCTTTTGTTTCTAAAAGCAAAATCGCGGTCCAGGTTTGAAGATCTAAAAGCGCGGCTGGCTTTCCGCGTTTGCAACAGGGAAGCACCGAATTCCGTCATGCGTGCTAACAACCTATTCTTCAATTTGAATTTTTCGCTGATGCCCAATGCGGCGGCATCTTGCAATTCGCGCGATTTTCCCAGAGTGCCCTTGGTGTATAGTTCCTGCCAGTACCATTTATAATAGCTATGATAACCGGCGAGCACTTCGTCGGCGCCCTGGCCGTCGAGCAACACGGTCACTCCATTCTTTTTTGCTTCTTCATATACTTTGTACTGGGCTAGCACGCTGGCTGTGGCAAATGGTTCTTCCTGAAAACGCATTACTTTTTCCATGAGTGGAACAAGTCCTTGTCCATCCATTTCAACCACATGATGCGCAAGTCCTGATCTCTCTGCGAGCTTCCTTGCCCATTGCACTTCATCCTTTTCATATCCCCTGAATGATGCAGTAAAGCATTGATGGCTGTAGTGATCGGCAGTCTGCATATTGCAGAACGCAACGATAGAAGAGCTGTCAAGCCCTCCGCTCAGGCTTGTACCGATCGGTACGTCGCTGCGCAGCCGTTTTCTGATTGAGGCCGAAAACAATTCGCGAAAAGTTTCAATTGCTTCATCTTCGCGCATCGAAGTATTTACTTCCGTGTTAACCTGCCAGTACTTTTCCATTTGCAATGCCCCCGATGCGGGCTCGTACACCAAGAAATCAGCAGCGGGTAATTTGCGGATATTGCTATAAAAGCATTCTCCCGGATCGCCGGGGTTGGTGGTATACCCGATCGTGAGAAAGTTATAGAGCAGCGACTCATTCAATTTTTTTCAACTCCCATCGTCCACAGGGCCTTGAGCTCTGAAGCAAACAAGAGCTTTTCTCCATCGAAAAAAAAGAAAAAGGGCTTTTCACCAAAACGGTCGCGCGCGGCAAAAAGGATCTTCTCAGCCTCATCCCAGATCGCAAAGGCGAACATGCCATCGAATTTCCTGAGGCAATCATTGCCCCATTCCGCATAGGCGGCAACGATCACTTCTGTATCAGATTCAGATGTGAAACAGTGTCCCTTCTGCTCAAGCGTCCTTCTGAGCTCGAGGTAATTGTACAATTCACCGTTGTGTACAATAGAATAGCGCTGACGATAGCTCAGTGGCTGCGCTGCCTTTTCACTGAGGTCGATGATGCTGAGCCGCCGGTGGCCCAGTGCAACCGACTGATCACTATTTGTCCATACCGCTTCGGCGTCCGGGCCACGATGTCCGAGGCAACGGGTTGCCGCAAGCACCGACTGGTGCTGCACCATTCCTTTTTTGCCGACAATGCCCACAATGCCGCACATGCTCTATTTAGCTTTGTATTGAATAGGCAGCCTTGCTTCCACATCGTCCCACGCCATTACCAGGTCGGCCCCGCCTTTTCTTTCCTGGAAAACCATTGTATAGTATTCAATGGATTGATTTTTCTTTTCGGAAGGAACCTCAAATTTAAAAAGGTCTTTTCTGGGATCAGGCGTAAGCCCCCAGCTATTCAGGTTCGAATTGAAGATGATGGTCCATTTGTTTTCCTGCGGAATCGAATATAAAACATAGCGTCCCCTGTCTACCGTTTTTCCCTGAATGATCACCGGTGAAAAGAATTCGATCTCGGTTGCTTCATTCGCGCCGAGCCGCCAGGGTTCACCAAACTTTAAAAGAGAGCCGAAAATTTTTCTGCCCTGTTTGTGTGGACGGCTATAGATCACGCGTGCAATAGGCGGTGTTTTCCGGTCCTGCATTTTTGGATAATCAACGGGCAGGTAACTCATGTCCATGGGAGAAATATCAACAGCCGCATAAGGGTTTGCAGGTTCGTGCTTTACAATATTCGAATCGGAGGCAATGAGCTTAGGCCTTGTCGATGGTTTCGACGGGGCATCATTGCAGGATGCAAATCCGATGAGCACAAGGAATACGAAAAGGGATTTCATGCCGAAAAAATACAGCTTTTCACAGAGGCAGCAAACAATTCAATGGAGCCGCGCGGCCAAACAGGATCGATCATTGCTGTTTATTATTGATCGAATTTTTCTTCTCTTCAGGAAGGATCGTCCAATAATGTCCGTCCTTTGCAATGAGCGCTTCAGCATCTTCGGGACCCCACGAACCGGGAGCATAATTAGGGAAATCAATAGGATGCCTTGTCTTCCACGCTTCCAGTATCGGTTCAATGATCCTCCACGCAGCTTCCACCTGGTCGGCCCGCATGAACAGCGTTGGGTTGCCTTCAATCACATCTTCCAGTAAGGTCTCATACGCCTCGGGCTGATCGTCGTCGCCATAGGCATCAGCATAACTGAACACCATGTCAACGGGTTGCAGCACCATATGCGGGCCTGGTTGTTTCGCCTGGAACCTGAGGCGGATATCCATTTGCGGCTGTATGCTGATGGTAAGACGGTTTGGACGCCAGGTTTCGCCGGCCTCCACCGGAAAAGCATACTGTGGCGCGGGTTTGAATTGCACGGTAATGAGGCTCGACTTGGAATGAAGCGTC
>DATMHB010000108.1:0-2465 GCA_035555175.1 Flavisolibacter sp.
TATAGCCGCATTTTTCGGCATGGGGAATGGTGATGGATCCGTCGCTTACTTCCATCATGGTGATGCCATAATTCTTGCATACCGAAATATAATCCTCAAATTGATTCCGGATCAGAAACGCTTCAAACAGGGTACCGCCAAAATATACCGGCATGCCATAGGATCGATACACTTCGAGTTTTTCTTCCAGATTAGGCGTTACAAACGAGGTACCAAAACCCAACTTGATAATGTCCACATGTGGATGGGCCACGCTCAAAAAATTCTTTGCTTCATTCACACTAAGCCCTTTGTCCATAACCATGGTAATGCCTGACGTACGGGGCTTTTGGTTCCTGTCGGGGATTTGCGAGAGATTAAAATTCATCTTATGCAATTGGATTAATTGGCCGCAAAAATAGGAAAGTAAAAAGTTTTGATGCTCATTAATCTGATCAGCGTCCTCTTTTGTATTGAGCAATGAGGTCAACAACAAGAGGGTTTTGCAGGATGGAAGGATTCAACTGCACAAATTTCTTAAGGTGTTTAGGAGAAAGACTTAATCCCTTTTCAAGATAAAGCAAGGCTTCTTTTGATTTATTCATCGCGAAAAGGATGGCACTGAGATAATAAAAGAAAACTGTTTTGTTATTGGTGTGACTGAGCGCTGCCAATGCCTGTTGGCGGCCCTCAGGAAAAAATCCCGCTGCATACAAACAACGGATGAGGGCTTCCCATCCTGAAACATTCTTTGGACGTACCCTTACCGCAGTCGATAGGAATTGCACCGCTTCCTTGAATTCGCTAAGCTGCAGTTTGCATTCACCCATCAGCAGATTATACTCGGGTTGAAGACGCTGGATCTTGAGCGCTGATTCCAATTGCTTCACGGCACTCGCCCACTGCCCTTCATTATAGTAAGTGCAGGCGATCTTGTAAAGCAGCTTGCTATCGTCAGGATTTAGGTGAGAGGCCTTCCGGTAATGGAACCGGGCCTGCGCAAAATTCTTCATGCGATCGTAGCAATGGCCGATCGCTTCATAAATAACTTCTTCCGGCTTCGAAAGTTCCAACACTTTCTCAAGGGCTTCAATAGCATCCTTGTATTTCCTCAGCCTGATATATGCATCGCCAATGTTGCGGTAGGCATAGTCAAATTTTTCATCGATGGCCAGGGCATACTGGTAGGCATCGATTGCTTTTTCATACAGCTTAAGTCCCTGGTAGGCGGCAGCCAGGTTGAACCAGGCGATCTCATTGAACGGATGATCGTCGATGATCTTCAGATGCAATTTGATGCTCTCTTCATTTCTTCCGGTAAAATCGGTCCAGAAGCAGATCTTGTAGAGCGCCTCGTCGTTGGTAGGATCGCACTCGAGGATCACCTTGAGGCAATCGAACACCTTGTCGAACTCTTCATAGTCGTCGTACACGTCGGCGAGCTCAAACAACAGTTCTACCTTCTCCTCGCCCTCGAAAAAATGTACTGCCTGCTCAAGCAGGGCAACAGCCTTCTCCTGCATATCCATGGCCAGGTAGGCATCGGTCTTTAAAATGTAAAGGTTAATGTCGGTGGCATCGAATAATTCGGCCTTTTCAAGGACCCGGAGAGCCTCATTGTATTTGCGGGTGGCCAGCAGAAGGTCGGCCTTTCTGATCAGGAGGGCACCGGAATAAGGATAATATTCAATGGCGGTTTCGGCAGCTTCCAGGGCCTTTGACAGGTCTTCCTGGTCATCGAAATAATCAATGATT
The DNA here is from genome assembly GCA_035555175.1 of Flavisolibacter sp. Taxonomy (GTDB): domain Bacteria; phylum Bacteroidota; class Bacteroidia; order Chitinophagales; family Chitinophagaceae; genus Flavisolibacter. Next base: position 1,735 of record DATMHB010000108.1, read on the forward strand.
TTTTCAAAAGCCTCCTCCTCAAAGAAAATGCTTGTCTGGCCATTTCTAAGGTTATTGTACTGCTTCAACAGCTCATCAATGCTTTCTCTATCGTGGTATGGATCTGTTTTCATTGAAATCTCCTAAGACAAATTACTCTATTCTAATAAAAAATTACCCTTTCATGTAACAAATTCTCAACCCGTAGCGTTAAATAAAATGAAAAGAATCTGACAAGAGGTTGAAAGAATGTTAATATTTTCTATTATCTTTGTTCTCGCATGAACCTGACCGCCACGATCAAACGCATTATTAAGAGAAAACTGGCCACTGCTGTGCTCGTCACAGCGTCCCTGGCTGCGTTTGCAACGTTGGGTGACGGCGGCAAGAAAGGTCCCTCTACAGAAACGGTACTTAACCGTTTGAACTCCAGGACGTTCTCCCTTAAGACCGGTTACAACTACAGGGCCAACCATGTATTCACAACCGAAAAACCTGCAAGATTTATTACGCTTAATACGGTCGTCACTTATCAAAAAGGAAACGCTACCTACGTGCTTCCTCTGAAGAAAAAGGTTCTTCTGGATAAGATCAAATTCAACCCTTCTCAAAGATTTTACCTACTGGCCGGTGTTTCTGTCGACATTACCGAACACCGACGGACAGAAGCATGGTTGCAGAGCCTGATCGAGACCACGCAGGATGCGGTGGTATCCATTGATCGGCACGGTCACGTTGCCATGTTTAACTCA
>DATMHB010000109.1:0-2589 GCA_035555175.1 Flavisolibacter sp.
GTGGGCGCTTCTGTAACGATGGCAAATACATCATTGCCGTCGATCACATGCCTGCCGATGGCCAGCGTTTTCAGGTCTGTGTTTTTCAAATAAGCAAAGGCCTTGTCCCAGGCTGTCTGGTTCAGGTGGTACTGAGTGGCAAATTGTACTTTGTCTATAGAAGCATGCGGCGTAATGGAAAGCCCATGCAACCATTCTCTTTTTTTGAACCATTTTTTGGCGCTATGCTCTGTCCAGTGCTTATTCGACTGAGCCGACAGGATGCCAACGGCTACAAAAATAAATACGGCTGTGATAATGAAGTTCCTTTTCATAACGTTTGCATGAGTGAAAAAGCCTGTAAAGATTCTTCAATCATTTTTTCCGGAAGCTATTCTTTGAAAAATGATCGGTTTGATTTAAAAATAAATGAATCTGAGTCGAAAAAGGTTCAAAATAATCCGCCGATAAATCCTGTACAGCCGGCTGAAATGAAATCGTTATTTTCATTTCACTGATAAAGACTCCGGGCACTGCTCGCTGTATACATTCTTTCATTCACCGGAAAGTTCAATCTGCGCCTTTCGAATATTGAAAATTGAACAGTATGAAACCGATAAAATTGCTGCTGGTATGCTTTGCTCATCTTTTATTCTTTCACCCTTCCTTTTCGCAGAAAGCTAAAACTCCAAAAGCGGCAACGAATCAAATCTGGCTGAGGACATCGGGCGACCAGATCGTCAATCGAAAAGGCGATACGGTACGCCTGCGTGGCTTTGGATTGGGTGGGATGCTGCACATGGAAAATTTCATTGACGGTTATCCGGCAAACGAAGAATCGATGCGTGAAGGACTCAGGAAGGTGCTGGGTGAAAAGAAATACAATTTATATTTCGAAACCTTTCTGAATAGTTACTTCACAGAGCCGGATGCGGCTTATATACAAAGCCTGGGATTGAACCTCGTTCGCATCCCCATCAATTATCATCTTTTCGAAGACGACATGAATCCAGGTGTGATCAAACAGGCGCCCTTCGCTTATCTCGACAGCGTCATAGCAAGGTGTGCGCGGCACCAGATCTATACTATCATCGATCTGCATGCGTTGCCCGGAGCGCAGAACCAGCACTGGCACAGCGACAACCCTACGCATGTAGCATCGTTCTGGGTACAAAAGAGTTTTCAGGACAGGGCGCTTCATCTTTGGGAAGTGATCGCCAGGCGGTATAAGCATCAACCCTGGGTGGCAGGTTACGATCTGATCAACGAGCCGGCCGATCCTACGGGTGAGCGGCTGTTCCCTTTTTACAAAAGGTTGCGTAATGCTATCCGCAAGATAGACGCTGACCACATCCTGTTTTTGGAAGGCGACCGGTATGCCGCCGAATTTGACAAATTCACTGAAGTATGGGACAATGCTGTATACACCAACCACGATTATGCGATGCCGGGTTTCATCTTCGGTGGCGATTACCCAGGGTATACTAACGGAAAATATTATACGAAGGATTCGCTCGAAAAAGATTTTTTGGAAAAGAGCGAGTTCATGTTCTCACATCATGTGCCTTTGTGGGTAGGAGAGTTCGGTCCTGTTTATACGGGTGATCCTCAAAAAGATGAAATGCGTTACCAGGCGCTGAAGGACCAACTGGCTTATTACGACAAATACAAAGTGAGCTGGTGCATCTGGCTGTACAAGGACATGGGTCTGCAGGCCATTATGCATCAAAAACAAAATACCCCGTACATGAAACTGGTGTCCGGGTTCCTGTCGAAAAAAGATTCGCTGGGAGCTGATGCTTGGGGATCCACCGATAAAAATATCAGAGGGGTGATCGCCCCACTGGAAGCGTTGTTCGAAAAAGAATTTCCGCGTTACGATCCTTATCCCAGAGGGCAGAAGAGAGAGATTGCCCTGCTGGTCAGGAATATTCTCATAGCAGAAGCACTGGTCCCCGAATACTGTAGCCTGTTCAGCGGATTGTCTGACGAACAGCTTGTGGCGCTGGCCCGATCATTTCGTTTTGAAAATTATGTCAGGCGCACAAGGCTGGAAGACATTCTCACCGGTCGGGAAAAATCTGCTACAAAAGGCGTTTATTAAACTGAAGAATAATTGAAGGTTTCAGCAACTACTCAAACTGGCGAACGGATCTCACGCAAAGAACGGTATGCCCGGCGTTGCATATTTTTTTAACCCTTCCTCGTTGATCTCTACTCCGATGCCCGGCTTGTCGGACACCACCAGAAATCCTTTTTCAATAAACGGCTTATCGTACTTAACAATCTCTTTCCATTTCGGATCTGTATCGCTTTGGCTTTGCCATTCCAGGATATGGAAGTTCGGCACAGATGCACAAACGTGGGCGGCTGCCATAGCACCCAAATAAGAGCCGACCATGTGGGGTGAAAACGGCGTGTAATATGCATTGGCCAGATTGGCTATTCGCTGCCCTTCACCAATGCCACCGCATTTTTGAATATCGGGCATAATGATATCGATCGCCGCCTCGGATAACAAACGGGTATATCCGTAAGTGAGGTAAAAATTTTCGCCACCACATATAGGCGTGCTGGTTTCCTGCGTAATGGTTTTGTAGGCATCAACGT
>DATMHB010000110.1:0-9838 GCA_035555175.1 Flavisolibacter sp.
AATGTATAATAAAATGGTGATGCTTAGTATCCGGGGTTCTGTTTCAGGTTTGGATTCGCAATCAGCTGATCTGAAGGAATCGGGAACAGAAGGTTCTTAGGATCGTCGGCAGTTTTCAAAGCCCATGGCTTCAGGTAAACACCGAAGCGGATGAGGTCTTGTCTTCTCCAGCTTTCCCAATACAGCTCACGTCCTCTTTCAGCAAGAAGCGTATTTGGATCAGCCACGTTGGATGCATTCACGAGAGGAACGCTGGTCCATACAGAAGCACCGCGCGCCGTCCTGATCTGGTTCACTAATGCCAACGCTGCAACAGTGTTGGGAGCAGCCGCCCTGAGATAGGCCTCGGCCACCATCAGCATTACATCCGCGTAACGGAAGATCTGCAGCTGGTTGCGTTGGTTACCACCATTGTAAGCCGTATAATCGGGAGGATATTTCACGATGCGTATACCTGCGATCTCAAGGGTATTGGCATTCGTTTCAACCAGGTTCACAGTGGGTGTGAAAGTAAGCGGGTTGCCTTTGCGGTCAACTTCTCCTACACCATTCTCGTTCTTTTGCAAACCTGCGAGCAGACCTGGTCTTAAGCCCGACTGGTCTGTAACGCCAGGATAAAATTTGCCGCCGATCCTCTTGTCCTTTGTAGTATCGATCACCGTATTGGCAGTAGCATCACCGTGTCCTTCAAATGTGTTGTAGAAATCAGCGACTGTACTGAAACCATTCCAGCCGGCACTTCCGTATACATTGTTCTTGTCCCATGAATTGTAGTGGAGGGTCATCATCCAGCGGGCATTGATACCACCGGAGCTAACACCGTTGTTACTTGCCGAACCGTTATTGGGCCATGACCAGATGGCTTCCTTACCGGTTGTAGCATTGTTGGGACCGAAATTGTCGAAGTAGTTCGGCGTGAGCGAATATTTTCCGCTTGTGATGAGCTGGTTACCCAGTGTGATCACCTGTTGCATATCAGCATCGGCAAAAGTTGGTGCTGCCCTGTTGATATAGGCGCCCTTGTTCAGGAGCACTTTCATCAGCAGGAATTTTGCTGCATCCACACTCGCACGATAAGGAACGTTCGATGCGGGCAGTGCGTTGCGGCTAATGATCCCATTCAACGCCGCAACAAGTGTATCGACTGCAGCGGCAGGCTGAAGAACCGGAGCCGGCTTGATGGAATTATATTCGGACACGAGCCTGTAAGGCACCTGACCAAAAAGGTCGACATAATAAAATTGTGCAACGGACTTCAGGAACAATGCTTCATCTGCCTGCGCAGCCGTTGGTGAAGAAGCAAGCGTTGCAATAGCATCGCTTTCCAGTTTACCGAGGCCGTTGAATACACTGATGAACTGAGAGTGTGTTCTTGGCCATGTGTGCGCGTGCAGCACACGCCATACACCGTTATCGTCCCAGTCACCCCCGCGTGTAGGCACGAGACACATATCGCCCGTATTTTCCTGAAGGGAAAAGATCTGGTCCTGTCCATGCAGCAGACCGACCAGGTCACTATAGGTTCCATTCAACAGAGAAGCAGCGGCCCCGCTGGATGGAACGAATGGATAGCTGCTCTGTAATTTCTGGTCAAGCTTTGTACAAGCCGACAAACCAAAAACCAGGCAGCCCGTTATTAAAACTTTAATAGATTTCATACTTTTTGATTTTTTCATTTAGCAATTCGTTCCTTATTGAATGGAGAAGTTAACACCAAGAATGACGGTCCTTGCCGTTGGATATCCGATATAATCGATACCGAGTGAAGGAATACCATTCAGGGTTTTGTCGATGTTTACTTCCGGATCAAAGCCTTTGTATTTAGAGATCACAAAGAGATTGCTTCCGCTCAGATAAATATTACCGCTTCTGAAGAACCTTCCGAGATCACCGAGCCTGTAGCTGAGTGTAGCGTTACCGAGTTTCAGGTAATCGCCTTTTTCAAGGAAACGTGTAGAAGGCGTGATGGCGTTTGCCGTATTCTCGCCGTTGCCGACAAGGGACGAAGCGATATTTCTGCCGCCTACGATATTGCTGATATTGAGAACGCTCATCGCGGTGTTGTTGAAGATCATGTTGCCCAAATTACCATGGAAGTTCAGTGTAAGATTGACCTTCTTTACCCCCACCTCAGTGGTAAATCCATAATAAACATTCGGGTTGGGATCTCCTGAGAATTGCGGTCCTGAACTGTATTGAGCGATGCCTGTTGCCTTATCGAAGCCAAGGAATTGAGGCAGATAGAACACATCGATCGGCTGATCGTTGGCAATAACCTGCGCATACGCACCGGATGAACCCTGTCCATGGAGACCACCTGTATTCTTCACAAAAGGAACTGATGCAAGCTCAGGTGAAACGAACCTGTTCTTTACGAATGTCCAGTTGGTTGTGATATTCCACATGAGGTCTTTCTTTTCAATGATAGCAACGCCCAGTGAAACTTCCACGCCTTTGTTGGTGACCCATGCCTTAGGCGTATAACCCACGGTCGGGTGTTCTTTTCCATCCATGTTCTTGAACAATGTACCACCTGATGTTGGCTGCGATACCGGGAAGTCAACGATAGGATCTGTCGTCTTCTTATTGAAGTAGTCTACGAAGCCCCACAAACGTCCTTTCAGCAATGTGAAGTCGATACCGGCATCAGTAGACGTAACGGTCTCCCATCGCAGGTCGGGGTTACCATAGTGAACGATGGTCGTAGAATTGAATCCATTATAAATGGCGGGCTGCAGGGCCGCATCAACCGGGTTGAATGCCTGGTTACCTGTTTGACCCCAGCCAAGACGCAATTTCAACGAATTGAAGAGTCCATTATTTTTCAGGAAGTCCTCGTTGCTGATCACCCATGCGCCGGCTATTGAAGGGAAATAAGCGTATTTGTTATTTGCTCCGAATTTGCTGGAGCCATCAGACCTGAAAGTTGCCGTGAGGAGGTATTTATCACGAAGGTTGAATACCGCTCTCGCAAAATAGCTCTGCAGCTCTACACTTGGATCCTTGAAGGCAAAGGTCCTCAGGTTACCCTGGTTACCCGCCTGTAGATTATTGTAATAATGATAGTGCGGAGTGATCTTCGCCTGGTCTGTATTCAGGTTAAATTCATAAGTAGTAGTTCCATTACCCTCATAGCGCGTAGCCCAGTATTCATAGCCCACCAGTGCGCTGAGGTTAAGCGCAGAAGTGATCTGCTTATTATAATTCAGCGTGTGGGTGATGGTGCGTGAAACGAGGCGATTGTTGAGCACACCCGCAATACCCTTACCATCGGCGTTTCCTCCTGTGGCTTTGATCCAGCCCTGGATCTCTACCTGCCTCAGGCCCGTACTGTAGTTGAGGCCCACCAGCATTTTATATTCAAGGTCGTTCGTGATCTTGTAGCCGGCCGCAATAGAGCCAAGCAAAGTCGTGGTATTGATGTTATCGTTGTATGCATCGGAAAGCGCCATCGGGTTCACCTGTCCGCTCGGGTTGCTCTGGTTGTACAAGCCGTTGCTGCGCCTGAGCGAGAGCGTTGGGTTCCAAATGAGGGCAAGTGAGATAATGTTACCGGTGCTACCTGCGTCGTTCGAGATCGGAGCAACGGTTTCACCAACGTTGGCTGCTATCACATTAAAATCAAGGCTGAGGCGTTTGTCGAGGAATTTGTAACCGCCATTAAAGCTTCCTACGTATTTTGTAAGATTGCTCTTCCTGATTATACAATCCTGGTCTGCATACAGGAATGAAGCGCGGTACCTTCCATTTTCATTACCACCGCCGAAAGAGATCGAATAATTTTGAGTGGGTGCATTCTTGTGCAGGATCTCTTTGAAAGGATCCACTGTTGCACCTGAGTCAGATTTTGGTGCACTGAATGAGGTGAGCGCGGAACGGTATCCTGCAGCATCAAGCACATCGATCTTTCTCATTACATTACTGACTCCGAAGGAAGCGCCTACATCAATTCTTGCAGCGCCGCTTGCACCTTTCCTGGTGGTCACAAGGATCACACCGTTAGCGCCTCTTGAACCATAGATGGCTGAAGCCGATGCATCCTTGAGGATGTCGATCGAAGCAATGTCGGCAGGATTGATGAAGATCAGTGGGTTCACATCAGGCGTAGTACCTACACCGGAGGCATTGAAACCGGGTCTTGCATTTCTTCCGTCGAGCGGAACTCCGTCGATAACGTACAGCGGTGTGTTTCCAGAACGGATCGAGTTATTACCCCTGATCTTCACGATGGTTGCAGCGCCTGGCTGGCCACTCGTGTTGATGATCTGCAGGCCGGAAACTTTTCCGATCAGCAGCTGGTCAGGATTGGTGATGGGTCCTTTGTTGAAATCCTTCGGCTGTACCGATGCAACGGAACCCGTAAGGTCCCTCCGCCTTGTAGTACCATAACCGATGACCACAACTTCGGCGAGGTTTGCATTGGAAGCGGTCATCGAAGCATCCACAGTGGTCCTTGTTCCAATGTTGAGCTCCTGCGTTCCATAACCAACAGAAGTAAATACCAGAGTGGCATTCTCCGGGGCATTGATCCGGAAGAATCCCGAACCATCGGTCTGTGTGGCTGTGGAAGTACCTTTTACGGTAACGGTCACACCCGGAACACCGCGGGCATTCTGGTCAGTAACAGTTCCTGTAACGCTTCGTCCTTGTGCAAATGATTGATTGAGGCAAAAAAGAAGTAGTGTGACTGCAAGCGCAGTCGCTTTGAATTGATTCAATTTTCGCATAGCAGCATCTGTTTGGATTCGGACAGTAAATTAACTTTTTTTTCAAAGAACAAAATATTTTTTTTCCCCAAAAACTATTCACCACCAAAGTTTTGTAAAACTGTTTGTGTATAAATGACATATTCGCTTCAACACAATCAAAGTGTTGTACATACATTATACGTGAAACGCGATTCATTCGTTGTCTGGTGGCCTAAAGAATTCAAAATTCAAAATTCAAAAGGCTTAAAGCACACCGGTTTCGCTTGTACACCCGCGGTCATGGTAGAAATAGATGTAGATGCAAGAGCATTTATTATTTCACTTAAAAGAACGACGCAAGGATGCGAATCCTTGCGTCGTTGAACGGAAAAGTTAGAAATCAGAAACTTGAGCTTTAGTGGTACCCGCAAAAGCCGTTACGTAGTCTGAAGGTCGCCGCCTTTAGGAACCCTTGTCCTTTAGGTTTTTGAATTTTGAATTTTGAATTTTTATAGCTCTTTGATCTTAATGTCCCGGAACCATACTTCATTCCCATGGTCCTGCAGTGCGATCTTCCCTTTCTTAAACGTTCCAAAGCCAGCCATATCCTTGAATTTGCTGATAGCGATCATCTGCCTCCAGTTTTCATCCCACATGGTGGTCGACAATGTATGCTGGCCGTTCATATAAAAGTCGAGCTTGCCTTTATCGGAAACAATTTCAACCTGGTTCCATTCGCCGGCAGGCTTTGCCACATCTTTTGAAGCAATAAGATCATAGAGGTCTCCTGCCCTGTGCGTATATAGCCTTGCATCGGGATGGCCTGCCCTGATCGGGCTACCGTTATCGAGCACCTGCATTTCGGGACCGGTATTGTACGTATTGGGATATTTAGCCGGGTCCTCGTTTACATAAAAAATGATCCAGCTATTGCCCTTGGGCGCGATCTTCCATTCTAGCTTCAACCTGAAATTGGCAAATTCATTATCGGTAACCAGGTCACCACCTTCGCCCTGCCCTTGCTTTTTTACCAGGTGGATGGTTCCGTTTTCAATTTCCCATGCACCACTTGTACCGGTTTTACCATAGATGTGCCAGCCATTGATATTGTTCCCGTCAAACAGCGAAACCCAACCTTCCTCGTTGGCTGCAGACTGATTATCCGATTGCATGTTGATTTTTTTTGAAGAAGTGCAGGCGGCGATGGCCAGCACAAAAACTAAATAGCGTTTATACATGATTATTTTTTTAAGGATAAAACATAATGAACCATTGACTTCGCGTCCTCTTCTGAAATGGACGGGTGGCCGATCATCGGTACTGCACCCCAATTGCCTGCGCCCCCTTTGATGATCTTCTGGGCCAGCGTGTCAACCGCGCCTTCCTTGCCCGCGTATCTTTCCGCAACGGCCGTGTAGGCAGGTCCTGTCGAGGCTTCATCAACTTTATGACAGGTAAAGCAGTCGCTCTTTGCCACCAGGTTCAATCCCTTCTCCACTTGCGGATCAGTTGAGGCAGACGTCTCGGTTTTTGCGTTCGAACTATCTTTAGTATTGTTGCTGGAACTGCCCGAACTATTGCACGCTGCAATGCAGGCGAGAAAAGAAAAAAGAACAAATGACCTTCTCATGTTATTTGGTTAGGAATTTAAAATTACTTGATTCCAAGAACACTGCGGTTGAAGTTTTCACCCTCACCGGTTTTAGCGAAATCATCAAAAGCTTTCTCGGTCACCCTGATGATATGATCCTTGATGAACTGTGCCCCTTCCCTGGCTCCATCTTCAGGATGTTTTAAACAACATTCCCATTCAAGTACAGCCCAGCCCTTGTAATCGTATTGTGTGAGCTTGCTGAAAATGGATTTGAAATTCACCTGTCCGTCGCCGGGTGAACGGTACCTTCCTGCGCGGTTGATCCAGTTCTGGTATCCGCCGAATGTTCCCTGCTTACCTGTTGCATTGTATTCGGAGTCCTTCACATGGAAGGCCCTGATGCGTTGGTGATAGTGATCGATGTAAGTTAGATAATCGAGCTGCTGCAAAACAAAATGCGAAGGATCATAAAGAAGACAGGCCCTGGGATGTTGTTTCACCTGATCCAAAAACATTTCATATGTGACGCCGTCGAAGAGATCTTCTGAAGGATGGATCTCATAACAAACATCGACACCACACTCATCAAATACATTAAGGATCGGAAGCCAGCGCTTCGCCAGCTCCCTGAAGCCTTCTTCCACAAGCCCTGCCGGCCGCTGCGGCCAGGGATGAAAGAATGGCCATAATAATGAACCACTGAAGGAAGGACACGCCTTCACACCAAGGTTCATGCAGGCCTTCGCCGCAAATTTCATTTGCTGCACAGCCCACTCGGTCCGTGCCTTTGGATTACCATGGTATTTTTCAGGAGCGAACCCGTCGAATAAGGTATCGTAGGCGGGATGAACCGCAACCAATTGTCCCTGTATGTGCGTTGCCAGCTCTGTGATCTCCAGCCCGCATTCCTTCACCAGCCCCTTTAATTCATCACAGTAAGTTTTGCTTTCTGCTGCTTTCTGAAGGTCGATACAACGGGGATCATTAGCCGGGATTTGAACACCGATGAAGCCAAGGCTTTTCGCCCACTGGCAGATCGTCTTCATATCGTTGAAGGGCGGCTTGTCGCCCATGAACTGGGCAAGAAAAATACCGGGTCCTTTTATTGTCTGCATCTATCCTTATTTAAATTACCTGATCAAAAAATTTATACGGTGAAGTCTGTCCACTTCTGCTCAGACTTTCCTGAAGCCACGACATTATCGATAAAGGCCATGCCGCGGATCCCCTCCTCCACTCTTGGAAAGTCAAGCATTTCCTTTGAAGGTTCCTTTCCGTCCAGCTTCGCCTGCAGTGACAATGCAAAATTGCGGTAGATATTTCCGAATGCTTCCAGGTAGCCTTCGGGATGCCCGCCAGGTGTGCGGCAATTATGTACGGCAAAAGAAGACAAACGGTCACCGTAATTCGCGCCGGCACGCAGCACCTGCATCGGTTGGTCGAGCCATTTCACCAATAAAGTATTGGGTTCATGCTGCTGCCATTCTATGCCGCCCTTCTCACCGTAGATGCGGATCTTTAATTGATTTTCTTCTCCCGCGGCCACTTGTGTTGCAAACAGGTTGCCGGTGGCGCCATTGTCAAATTTAAGGAGCACAGCACCATCGTCGTCGAGTGCTCTTCCCTCCACTACCACATTAAGGTCGGCGCAAAGCTTTGTGATCTTCGCTCCCGAAATATATTCAGCAAGGTGCGCCGCATGCGTGCCGATATCGCCCATGCACCCGGCCTTCCCGGATTTCTTTGGATCCGTGCGCCACGCGGCCTGCGCGTTGCCTTCACGCTCGCTCAATTTGCTCAGCCAGCCCTGTGTATATTCAACATATATCTTACGCACTTTGCCCAGCGCACCTTTACGGATCATGTCGCGCGCCTGCTTCACCATGGGATAACCCGAATAGGTATGCGTAAGACAAAGCATCAATCCGGTCTTATCAAGTTTCTCTTTGAGCTGCTTTGCTTCATCAAGAGTAAAGGTCATTGGCTTTTCAATCACTACGTGAAAGCCGTTATCCAGGGCCATCATAGCGGGCGCGAAGTGCGCGAAATTGGGCGTGACAATAGTGACGAAGTCGATCTTTTTGTCGGCGGGCAGTTTGCTTTCCTTCGTGATCATCTCCTCGTAGGTGAGGTAGGTCCGGTCTTCAGGAATGAAAAGAGATTTTGCCGAATCGCGCGCAATGTCGGGGTTGATGCTTAATGCGCCGCACGATAATTCTATCAGGCCATCCATATTCAGGGCGATGCGGTGAATGGCGCCGATAAAGGCATCTTTGCCACCGCCCACCATGCCCATCCTAAGTTTTCTGCTCATTACTTATTGGTTTCTGGTTAAATGTATTTGCACGTATTCATGCAGCAAGGTTCTGCTAGGTGAACTGCACGCATTCCTTCAATTCCTTTTCCGTATAGGCCAGGTTATACTGTCGCAGCACCTCGTCGGGAACGCCGTTCCATTGGGTGGGTTGATTGCCGATATAACCTACATCCTTCACACCCATCTCTGATGTATAAAATCCGGAGGCGGTGAGATTGCGCATGAGATTGAAGAAATGCACGCCCTGTTTCATTTCAGGTTTTGCTCGTTGAGGATAGGCGATCTGATCAACCATCGCGATCTGTTGCTGTGGAGAACAATCCTTGAAAGGATTGGAATACTGACGCATCATTTGCATATCGAGCCAGCGAAGTCCGCCGCGCATAGGCACCTTGAAATCCGGCCGGTCCTTTACCATGAACTCTATGAAGTCGGGCACCTTCGCCTGGGTTGCGCTCCCGGATACTTCATCGGCAGGAATAATTATATCGGCCAGTACGCCGATGGTGGCCATCTCGTGTGGCGTAAAGAATTTATCTTTCATCAATGCCTCATAAGCTGCCTTCTCCTCCTCCATCCGGTCAAGCGTGCCGGCAGTTGCGGCGGGCTTTTCTTCAGCAGTTTTTTTATCGTTGGTCTTACACGCTTCGAGGATCATGCTGGTGGAAACCGTACTCCAGGCGATCAGCTTGAGCGATTCTCTCCTGTCCATATGCATTCGTTTATTCTGATTAAATATTATTTGGAAGATCTTCTTATAGATTTCCTTTCTTCATTTCATCTACCATGTGTTCCGATGCCCGCATCGAAAGAGCCAGTATCGTCCAGGTAATATTCTTATCGGCCTGTGAAACAAAGGGACCACCGTCGACGACAAAAAGATTTTTGCAATCGTGTGCCTGGTTCCATTTGTTCAGCGCCGATGAACCCGGGTTATTGCCCATGCGCACCGTTCCGGCTTCGTGAATGATCTTGCCCGGGTTCTCGAGGCCATAATTATTTTCAGGTCCATCATCTCCCCAGGTAATCACGGCGCCCATATTATGCATGATCTCTTTAAATGTCTCCTTCATGTGTTTTGCCTGCCTGATCTCATGCTCGCTCCATTTGGTATGGAACCGCAATACAGGAATCCCAAATTTGTCCACAACTTCAGGATCGATCTCGCAATAATTATCAGCGGTTGCAATGGCTTCACCTCTACCTGCCATTCCAACACCCGCGCCATAAAAGAAACGG
>DATMHB010000111.1:0-3058 GCA_035555175.1 Flavisolibacter sp.
CAGCAACTTTCAGCGCCAGCCCGCCTTCATCCGATTTTATTTTCAGGTCGCCGCCGGCAAGTATTTTTGCAGACAGTACTTCATTCTTTACACCAGGCACCATGAGCTTTCCGTCCTTTGGCCAGTCAAATACAGTAAAGTATAAGGTTGTTGAATTGGCTCCTTCCTTTCTAGTGCACCTGCCCCATGAAAAGGGTTCAAGCGGACTTGCCTTAGTGCCATAGATCGCTTCGCTGTTCACTTTCATCCACGCGCCGATCGCCTTCAACCTGTCGATGCTCTCTTGTGGAAAAGTGCCATCGGGTTTGGGTCCGACATTCAATAAATAGTTGCCGCCCTTGGATGCGATATCAACGAGGTTGCGGATGAGGGTCTCCGATGATTTCCATTTATTGTCTACACTACTGTAGCCCCAGGTTCCATTCATGGTCATACACGTTTCCCAGTCTTTGCCATCGAGTTCACTGATGCTTGGAATTTTTTGCTCCGGTGTCTTTGTATCACCTGGAAAATTGGGCCGCTTCAGCCGGTCGTTGGTGATGATCATCGGCTGCAGTGCAAGGAGCGCTTTCAGCTTTGTTGCTGCTTCATCTGTCATATTGGTTGGTGTATCCCACCACAATACGGCTACTTCGCCATAGTTGGTCATGAGCTCTTTCACCTGTGGTACAGCAACTTCATCGATGTATTGTGCGAAGGACCTCGTTTCCTGTGCAGGATCCCAGTGACCATTGTGTTCTTTTGTATAGGCGTCGATCGCGGCAGAATCAGGATTCGGCCATCCTTCGTTCATCAGTTTTCTTGCAACCGATCCGCCGGGATTGTTCCAGTCCTGCGCCTGTGAATAGTAGAAGCCCAACTTGATTCCGTATTTCTTGCATGCGGCAGCAAGCGGTTTCAATAAGTCCCTGCCATAAGCAGTGGCATCGGTCACGTCCCACTTGCTTGCCTTTGAATTGAATAAAGCGAATCCGTCATGATGCTTGGCCGTGATGACGATATATTTCATACCGGCTTCCTTCGCGAGCCTTACCCATTCATCCGGATTATAATTAACGGGGTTGAATTCTCTTGCCTTCTGCTGGTATTCGGCCACAGGTATTTTACAGCGGTTCATGATCCACTCGGCACCACCCCTGGCTTGTTTGTATCCATGGTACATGCCAGCCCATTGGGCATATACGCCCCAATGAATAAACATTCCGAAGCGGGCTTCGCGCCACCACTTCATGCGGGCGTCCTTTGTTGTATCCTGAGAAAAAACCGAAGAGGCGGCGAAAGCAAAAGCCATTAGGGCAAGAATGCATTTTTTCATATAGCAAATTTTATTGGAGTCGATCCCGGTATGCAACTAAAGCATAATTGATGAGGTCAGGGTGTGATAGATTAGCTAGTTATTCAGTGATTTTGACGTCCGCAAAAGTTCAAAATTCAAAACGATCCTCAAGTACAACATTTACTATTGTCCCTTCGCTCCCGCTCCCCGCTCTCGCTCTTGTCCTAAATTGAGGTTTGGCAGCTTTTTCCAGGATGGGCCGATCTTTTCTTCTTTCCAGAACAATTGAAGCGGGCGGCCGCCTTTTCGGTAGTACAGCCCATTGCCGTCTTTTTGCAATTGCGGGTCTTTGATGGTGAAGCCTGCAGGCAGCGATTCATCCTGTTCCGTTTTCGACACGATATTGTCCGCGAAATGCAGCGCTACCGAATCATCCGCCCAGTTAATGACGCGTCCCTTGGGAATGATGATGTTATTTGTAAACGAAGTATTTTCTGCCTTTAGATAGCGTTCAGGGTTTTTGCCGGCTCCAATGCAAAGCGGCTGGCTGCAATTAACGATCGTATTGTTGTAGATGCTTGCGTTCTTCACCTGCCAGTGACCGGTCAGCGGCGGATTTGGCAGTCCATCCATAATGGAAACGGCGGCGCTCATACCCGTTCCCGTCAAGTCCTGCATATAATTGTCGTGCACTTTGTGATCCTCTGCGATAACGCGTATACCGCCGGTGCCTTTTTGATTATTTCCCACAAAGCAGTTCCCATACACTTCGGCACCATTGCCGTGGCGCATGGTCAGCGTTCCCGCACATTCATAAAAGAAATTATCGCGAATGGTATTCCTGCACGACTTGTTTGAAATGATCTCGAGCTCCCCATTGCAACGGTCAAAAATATTTTTCTCGACGATGGTGTACGAATCATGCAGTGACCACGTGCTGTTGCCGATCCTGATGGTCTCACCGCCATTCACACCAAGATCAGGCCGGGGTCCGAAATAATTGTGATCGATGAGGTCGTAGTTTGGTTGGTCATCGAGCCAAATGACGAGCGTTGTTCCCTGATGTGTCTTTCCTTCGATCCAGCAATGATCTACACGGTTGCTGTGACCCCAAACGGAGATCCATTTGTAGTCGACCTTTTTATCAGGATGATTGTATTCGACTACGGCCGAATTCGTCAAACGGCAGTGCGACGATTGCGGAGAAAATACGATGACATCTTCTTTTTCGGAGTACCCGTCGGTAAAATATATTCCGTCCACTACAAGCCAGCTTCCATCGATCCTGAGCGTTGAGTTGCCTGTGAACCGCACAGGTGTGCCGCCGTCTGCGATCAACGAGATCGGGGCCTTTTCTGTGCCGGCTCCCTTCAATATCATCTTCTGATCTTTCCACTCACCACCTTTCATGATCACCTTGTCGCCAGGCAGCAATTGCAAAGCGGCTAATTCGGCGGAAGAAGAGATCCTGTACTCCTTCGCATCAGCTATAAAAAACAAAAAGCAACAAGCGATACAAATAAAAAATCTCATGACTGGTTCTCATTTTTACTTTCAACTTTCAAAGTGCAGCGTCGCCACTTTGGAACAATTTTTTACCCTCTTTGATTTTTTTCATTCTCAGCAATGCCTCGAGAAAATAATAGTCGGCATAATTGATCGGCACATCCACTTCACTGTTCGCAGGCTTCGCACCCGTACTGTGAAGCAGGATAAATCCCTTGTTTTCCCCAAGCGGCGATCTGTAATAATCTGCGAGACTTTCCACGATGCGGTTCGCTG
>DATMHB010000112.1:0-6765 GCA_035555175.1 Flavisolibacter sp.
AACGTAAAAGCTGTGGCACATTGTCCGGCAGCCGGTGTAAACGTGTACACACCAGAATTTTGGTTGTCCACTGTTGCCGGGCTCCAGCTTCCTGTAATGCCATTAGTTGATGTACCAGGCAAAGCCGGAACAGCAGAACCAGCGCAATAAGTTTGCGAAGAGCCAAAGGCAAACGTCGGAGTAACGTTCGGGTTGACGGTTACCGTTAATGTTGTGCTGGCATTACATTGCCCGGGCGCCGGGTTCGGCGTAAAAGTATAAACACCGGAAGCAAGGTTACTGACCGTAGCCGGGCTCCATGTTCCGTTGATACCGTTAGTTGAAGTATTTGGCAACGACGGGACCGAAGAACCAGAACATATGGTGATAGAAGTACCAAAGGTGAATGTTGGAACAATATTAGGCTTGACCGTAATGACCTTGGTTACTGTAAGTCCGCACGAACCGCTTGAAGGTGTAAAGGTATATGAGCCCGAGGTCATGTTGTTCACCACTGAAGGGCTCCACGTACCTGTAATTCCATTATTCGAGGTTGTAGGAAGCGTAGGCGGCGTACTGCCTGCACAGAAAGGTGCAATATTAAAGAACGCTGGTGTAAACACCGGGTCCGAAAGTATCAGCCCTGTATTCAGAAATGTAGAACATCCATTGATGTCCACCTGGAAATCGGAGTACACCCCTTTATTCAGTCCGCTCACGAGAACTTTTCCAGCCGCATCTGCCGTTAATACCAGCGGACCCACAGGCACACCGTCATCGGCATAACTCACATTGTATGTTGCACCTGCAGTAAGACCGGAAATTTCAATGAAACCATTTGTCCCGTTACAGGCAGTGGGGTTGGTGCTGATAAGTACAGGCGACTGGATGGAAAATGAAGCCCTGTAATTTGATCCGCCATTATTCAGCGTTACTGTTTCATTACACAAAGTGGTTGTGGTGGATGAACCTGTAACATCGTAATATACTTCGAGGAAATAGTTACCGGGTGCCAGTGTGGTAAGGTCCACAGGAGCATAAGGTGTGGTGGTACCGTCGGGAATAACCCGGCTCCATTTTTGATCACCCGCGATACACGATCCACCAGACGGAAACTGCAGTGAGGGCACGTTACAATCATCAACAAAAGGAAGGTCCATGGTGATGAATGCGCCTGGCGCAGCACTTTGAAGATACACGCGATAGTGCAATGTGGCACTGCATACATTAGCGATGCCTGGCGCCTTAAAGGTTCTCACTTCCGCGCCGCGCAGGATAAGTGTTCCCGAATTTCTCGTATGCGATCCGAAATTATTACCGGAAAATGAATTGGCCGCCGGGCCAATGGTACTACTGTTATTGGAGGTATTGTAAAAATCACTTTGATTGCAGTCTTCGATCCAGACTGCCGATGCATTCGTGCCAAAGGTCTGAGCCCTGGCCGCTATGTGAGTAAGTATGATAAGTACAAGAGTACTTATCCTTAGTACGGATTTCAGTTTCATAGATATTGGCAGTTAGTGAAACTACCTGGTTGTTACACTTGATAGTTGAGAACAAAATATAATAAAATGTTGAAAACTTTTAATTATTATAAAAAAATATAGTTTGAGGGGCTGAAATTGACCGATCAAAAAACTCCGGTCAGAGGTTTATCCGGCTTTTCATAGCGTTTATTTTTTTACCTGATCCTCCTTGACTTCTCTTGCCTGATCGAAAGCCAGCTTACTTGATCCTTCTCCGCGACCGGTTTGCTTTCTGATGCCCAGCCACGTCACAACTTTTCCATCATACCATCGCGTGCGCTGAAAAGATTGATATACGCTGACGCCCGCTCTGGGCACTTCTTCCTCGTAAACGTAATATGGCGTGCACGCATCCTGCTCCAGGCCTTCTCTCAGCAGTGTTGTTCTCGGTCTTACCTTTTCGAACTTCACAGGATTGTTCTGCAAGATCCTTGGCATAGCTGCTCTTTGGAGTCGCACAGACCTGTTATTAGCTTCAAAGTGTACCGGAATAAACGGAATCCAGTTCTCAGGCACGGTGTTCATGACCTCATACCTTATCGAGGCCTTAAATTTTACGTCGTCAGGTATCATGCTCCCATCGTCGATCGCGTCATCTATAATTCGCTGAAGTCTGGTCTTCAGTTCAAATGCTGCTTCACCGCCTGGCTTTCCGATGCCTGTAACAGTAGGAATGACATGTTCAATGGCCCACACCATATTGGCCATCTCATCACGGATAAAATGAATTTCCTCAAGCGATTCCCCCTCCAGGATCTTTGGCGTAGTAGGAAGTACCAGCAAACTATTGTCCGTCTTTTCTCCTTTATTTCCCTTGGTGTTCACACTGAACATAGTCCATTTATTCCACTCATCATCCAGACCCGCACCTGCGCCCTCGATCCAAAACCTCTCTCCAAAAACATTGCTTACCGTCATTCCTCTGATTTTGGCAATCGATCCCGCGTCAAGGGTGAACGGCAGCAAGAACCAGTCGTTGGCATAGACGAGAGCAAATTCCAGAAACAATAATTTCCCAATATCGGTTGTTGAAGGATTGATATCTCCAAAATTGGTTCGACTATCTTCAAAACTCCACCACCTTGTGCTGGGCATACCACTAAAACTAACAGGCACTGGAAAAAATGAACTCGTAACAGGCTGCTCTGTTTCCGCAGCTGGCACAAAACCTGGAACCTCAAGTTGATCCCTGTTGGGATCGATGTCAAGATTATACCAGTCCAGGTGACCATGATAATAATCGTCGGCAGTATAGACCTTTTCTTTTCCCGCGTCCGGCGCAGCGCAACTAAATTCATATTCCATATAGGGAGGCTTCCATGCATTGTTCGACTGTGTGGAAGGCTGTTGGTAAAGTTTTTCAAACCATGCCGTAAATGCATTGGCCTTATTATCGAAGTCCCCCTCCTTCCCTGCAGCGCCTGTTATGCCGTCATATGCATGCCGGTCCGCAGCGCCTTTGAGGTAAAAATAAAGCGCTGCTCCGTCCATGTGCCTTCCCGACACAGCAGCCACCTGCTGCCATACTTCTTTATGCGCCGTCACCGTTGCGTCTAATGGATCGACCGGGTCCGGAAGTGCGATCGCATACTTATCAATAAATTGTTTTTTAAAGTCGCCAAGGCCTTTGATCATTTTAAGCCATTGCCGCCCCATAAGCAAGCGAATATCCAGAGAAATGATTTTCGTGCCTATTGCAAAAGGCACTGGACGCTGCTCCACCTGCGCTTCAAGAGGTATTGAGCCATTGAAGACTTGCGGTGTGTGATCAGCCGCCTGATATTTTATTAGACGCGTTGTGCCCATGTGGATTTTAGACAGCACTGGTGATCCTGCGTCATCACCCAAAAATTCTCCCATTTGCCATTGCTTACAAAGCATCCACAAGGGATCCCTGACCTCTGCCTTCAATGCACGGTCAAAATTATTTGTTACAGGGCGCCCTTCAAGGCGGTTCCACACTGTAATAACGGGTCTTAGTTTTTCAATAAACTCCTGGGAGATATCGTCAATTGCAACAAATCTATTCATGTAAAAGATTTAAGAATTGCTCGTGAATATTGTTGTTGAAAGAAAAGTTAAGCGATGGCGTCACAGGATAAGCTACCATAGAAGAAATGACTGCAGGTAAAAAGCGGCCATAACCCGTGCCATCGATCTGTGATGGCTGGATACCGCGGCCTTTGGCCATCTTAAAGGTTTCAATGACGGTGTCAAGCAGATCTTCCCACTTCCAGGCACCTGTAAATTCGGAAGGCATCGCAAGCAACATCACCTGCGGTGGCTCCGTATTGGGGCGGTCAAAATGGAAGGCAATGCCGGCTGTTTCTTTTTTAGAAGGGATCACTTCAGTCCATTCATCAACGAGCAAACCACATTGTTTCTTCGCTTTGTCAAATCCGTCAGCATAAAACGCAGTATAGAGAAGCCGTTCCGAGTCTATGTTATATGTAGATGGGAACGACAGCCCAAGCCAACTATCGTTATCTACAAACGGGAACTGGACCGGATGAAGTTGCATATCCTCCACTCCAAACGCCTCGCAAAGCAGTGTGATGTTCTCCCAATGATGCATTTTTTCCCTCACCCTCGCGATACCATAGAGCCAGTTGTCTTCGGGGAAATCTATACCTTCCTGGTTGCTATAGTGCATCAGGAGGTCGCGCTGTGCAAACGAGTTTGCCCACTGCTGTCCGGTATCATCGTCGACGGTGAATTCAGGAATGATCTTAAAATCTTCATGAAACAATAACTTTCCTGCTTCCAGCAAATTTTTTACCCGCTTTGTTCCGTCCGTTGTGAGCCCGGCTTCATCTATCAATGTTTTTGTCTTAGCCAGCCTCGCAAAAAGATCATCTGTCAATTGCTTCGCCTTCAGCGCAATGTCCTGAACAAAGAAAATTAACTGGTCTTCTTCTGGCTTAACGCTCCTGTTAGTAAGATCATAATTCGATACATCAACCAGCGCTGCATTCGCATCGGAAAGTAACTGGGCGACTGATTTGGAAGTGGCCGATGTTACTGCCTTTAATTCATTTTGCTTCGAAGCAAATAGTCCCCGCATTGCGAGCACATTGCCCCTGTAAATATCCGGGTCTGCCGGTAGTGTAAGCGGGGCCGTTGTTGAGACTTCACTGCGCGCCCTCTGAAGGATCGTGAACTTTTCGTCGATGGTTGCAGCAGCGCCGAGGCTATTGTAATCATCCATCAGCTTATCAAAAGCGTCCATCCTGGTGTCCCACGATGAAATGATCTCATTAAATTTTTTAATGACTGATCGATATACATTCCCCCTTGCTTCTGCTATGTAGCCGAAACCAGATTGCGGAAGACCGGAAGCCGACATTTCAAATAAAATTTTCTCCAGGTCCTGCGAAAGCTGATCTGCTTGCGCCAGAATTTGCGCGCGGTTAGCCACTGCATCGCTAACCAACGTTGAGGAAGCCAGAGCAAGTGCTTTCAGCTCGTTATTCAGTACAGAAAACAACTTTGTATATCGAAGTACCAGCCGCTGGTCATTCAGAAATTCCTGCGAAGGAGTGTTTTTTGGACTGCTTGTGGGCAGCAGGACATCATTTGCCTGCAAAGGACGAGACGCCAATAAAAGGCTCCTCAGACTTTTCACGAGCGGCGCCAACTCAAAAAAACTATACTTACCCGCCACCCTCTTCATATAATCGATACTTACCTGGGTGTCGGGTCGAACAAGCGGCTTATCCAAAATGAACTTGACGACCCTGTCATCAATTTCTTTCATAGCCTGATCGCTTTCTGTATTGATCAAATACAGCAGGTCGATCGGCTCGAGGCCAAGCATACTCACAGAAACAATTTCATCAATTACGGTTCCGTAGGAAGCAAGGCAAACAATGTCAGCTGCAACCGGGAGCACAGACTTCAACCAGTCATTCATCGCAGGCTCGGCCTGAGCGCGCGGCGTGAGGCCTGCCGCAGGATCAATACCGGTTTTTAACTGCAGTCCTATTCTGTGAGTGATGTTGATCCCCGTCCTCGGCGTTTGAATAACATCCGGAATCGGTGGGAAATTACCCTTGCTGAAGGTGTCGAGGGTGGCAGCTCCCCGGTCATAGTTTCCCTGCACAATCTGGTGAACACTTTCCGCGATCGCCACGTCTGCAACCGCATCATTAATGTCCATTATCTTCTGCACTTCCTCGTTGATGGCAGTAGCTTGTGCAGGCACGTCAACGGCAGGCAAAAAAGATTTTCCAAAAGGATAGGTGGCCGTACCGCTTAACTTAATTTGCTCAATCACTGCCAATCCATCAATAACATTCCTTGCTTCTATCGCTTCTACCGAACTTATCGGTTGCGGAGAGGACTCGTCGACGTTCGTATCCTTATTCTTGTTCGACACCAGCGGAAATGCTTTGCGCAGTTGATAGATAAAATAGTCCAGTTCCACTCCGGGGTGGGACTCATGAAGGCCGCGCTCCAAATAATATCCAAGTAACGCCCCCAACGATTGCCCTCCTCTTATGCCTTCAATTACAGAAAGTGCTTTTCTGACTCTTTCGGAAGAAAGGTTCACTCTTAAAGCATCCGGAGTATCGTTGGATATATACCCATTTCTAAGGATGGAGGCCGTTACAGCGTGGTTGAGTGACGGCGCCATGATGTAACCGCCATTTGTCTTATCGCTTACAAGTTGTTCATTTTGATCCTTAATAAAAATTTCGTTTAAAGAACGGTCTTCTAGTGCCACCGGGGTCAGCACCTTATTTTCGGGACGCAGATTTTCCAAATAACCATAGGCGCCCAGGAAAATCCCTTTTGTATAAGTTTCATTATTGGGATTTGAGGCCTCTCGCATTTCAGAGAGCCGAAAATTCATTATCGCACCCTTCCAGGCATCAAGCCTGTAGGAACAACAATCAATATGTTCTGCAAACACGCGCTCCAGTCTTGAGGTAGGAACATTCTTCAGCACCTCCATAGCTTTCACCTGCTCATATAAATATGCGGTTGCCACTTCGGTCTTCAAAATTGTTGGAATATACGCTCCTACTGAAACCTCAGCATCACCGGTGATCACTTCAGGGTTGCTGTACAGGTACTGCCATCTGCTTTCAGTACTTCTTTTACCTTGCTGAACATGTACAAATGAAGGCTCGATTCTCGCGCGTCCTGCCTCCTGTTGAGAAATCAATTCCGCTTTTTGATGGAGGATGAGGCTGACCTCTACATATGAAAGATCAAGGGCGTGATGCAACATCAAATAAAGTAGCGCGGTCGGAAT
>DATMHB010000113.1:0-2361 GCA_035555175.1 Flavisolibacter sp.
GGCAAGGATTGGTCATGCCGTATATCCTAAGAATGGCCAGATCCTTTATGCCATCATGGACAATAATTTTCACCGGCCCCCGGGAGAAAAAAAACCGGATAGCTTAAGCTATGCACTTCGTGATTTTGAAAAGCTCAACAGGGAACAATTCGCGCAACTCGACCCGCGCAGGCTCGATACTTTTTTCAAACGCAACAGAATGTATCCAAGATACAATGCACAAATGGTGATGGAGCGCGTGGCGAACGGAACCTTGCAGCCAACGGCGGTCTGGGACTATCTCTATGATCCCAATACAGCCTTATTCGATTCGGCGATCATCGGTGCCGAGGTCTATCGCAGCGAAGACGGCGGGCAGACCTGGCAAAAGACGAACACTAAGGACCTTTCCCTGTACAATACTTATGGCTATTACTTCGGAAAGATCTTCGTGTCTCCTGTCAATGACAGGAAACTTGTGATCACCGGCTTCGATATCGAATTATCGACCGACGGCGGCAAAACCTTCATCCGTATGGACAAGGCGAATACGCATGCCGATCATCACGTTGCTTGGATCGATCCGGCAAAAGACTCACACATCATCATTGGAAACGACGGTGGTTGCAATATCACCTACGACAACGGTCTTCACTGGTTCAAGGCCAACACACCATCGGTAGGTCAATTTTACTCGGTTGTGGCCGACAATGCAAAACCGTACAATGTATACGGAGGCTTGCAGGATAATGGCGTATGGTATGGACCATCTAATAACAATGAGGGCGTTGGCTGGTACGATAGCGGCAGCTATCCGTTCAAATCGATCATGGGCGGCGACGGCATGCAGGTGCAGGTGGATACAAGAGATAATACAACCGTATACACGGGCTTCCAGTTTGGAAATTATTTCAGGCTGAACCGCATGAATCCACGCGAAAGCAAACGCATCACGCCGCAACATGCATTGGGCGAAAAGCCTTACCGGTTTAACTGGCAAACACCAGTGTTGATCAGTCAGTACAACCAGGATGTCATCTATTTCGGCGGAAACAGATTATTCCGCTCCTTTAGCAAGGCCGATAGTCTTATTGCGGTAAGCAATGACCTCACCGGGGGCGGAAGGCCCGGCGATGTTCCCTTCGGAACGATCACCACGATCGCGGAATCACCGCTCCGGTTTGGCTTATTGTATACCGGAACTGATGACGGTTACATCCAGGTTTCAAAAGACGCGGGCTACACGTGGACAAGAGTGAATGAGAATTCGAAAAAATCGGGAGTAGCAGGCATTCCCAAAGACCTTTGGGTGAGCAGGATCATTGCTTCGAGATACAAGGAATCAAGAGTATATGCTGCGCTCAATGGTTACCGCAATGACGATTTCAGCCCGTACTTCTACGTTAGCGATGACTATGGTACCACATGGGCGCCGCTAGGCAAGGACCTTCCCGCAGAACCCATTAACGTAATAAGGGAAGATCCAAAGAATGAAAATATTTTGTACTTGGGTACTGATGGGGGGCTTTACGTAAGCTTCGATCGCGGTCAAAGCTTTATGATGTGGAACGGTGGTTTGCCTAAATCTGTTCCGGTACATGACATTGCCATTCAGGAGCGGGACAATGAGATCGTTCTCGGCACGCATGGCCGCAGCCTTTATTTGTGCAGCCTCGAAGACGTGCAGGGACTGCAAAAGGACAGGGACTGGCTGAAAAAGAAACCGGCACCAAAGGCCGCCGAAACAAGAGAAAGAAATTCGGGAGAGGAAGCGGAACCCGATCGGGACTGACAGGTAAAATTATTTTGAAGTATTGATCGCCTTTTCCACCGATCTGTTGAGTGGTTGCAAACGACTATGAAAAAGCATGCGTGCAAAAATTGACGCAAAAATTGCTTGCTGAAAATTTTCTATGGCGTAATTTAATTAAATGAAAAGCCGCTACATCATATTTGCTGATGATGATGCGGACGACCTGGAACTGATCACCGGCTTTTTCAAACAATACAACCGAACCATCAATGTGTTAGAGTTCAAGGATGGAAAAGAGGTACTGAAGTTCCTGGACGATTTTGCAACCACCAGCATACCAACCCTGATTGTCCTGGATATAAATATGCCCCGGCTGAACGGCAAGGAAACGCTGAAGGCTATTCGAAAGCATCCGGACTTTCAAAACGTTCCCGTTGTGCTCTATACCACTTCGACCAATGAAGCGGACGAAGCATTCTGCCGTGAATATCGTGCCAGCTGGGTACCCAAATCTTTGACCGTAGAAGGTGTTCGCGAGACCGCAAAAGTACTGGCCGAATTCTGCGGCCGGTAATGCACGCCACTTTTCCTGCAGATTCCTTCTCCATCAGCTACCCTTACTTATATAG
>DATMHB010000114.1:0-4382 GCA_035555175.1 Flavisolibacter sp.
GGTTTTTCCATCTTTACTTTCAATTGAAACGGTGACCGGCCCGGCTGTGTTGTCGGCAATGTCGGGAAGCGGAGGCGTTGTTGGTTTCGGTTCCCATGGCCAGCGAAAAGGTTCCGTGCGGGCCGTTCCTTTCAAATAAAATGAAGCCTTGTAGGTTGTGGAAGGTTTTACAGGAATGCCCCAATACCCTTCGTTGGCAATTCCTACTCTCGTCCCGGCTTTTTCAACTGTAAGCCGTAAACATGTTTGCAATGCTCCATTGATGGCATGCCTTCTTTCATCATATGGAATATGATCCTGTGTTGCCGCTATCAGGCTAATGCTTGCTGTGGAATGAACAGTGTCTTCATTCACCAGGCTCCATCCCTCCGGTGTGCGTGGATCATCTTTGAAGATGCGGTTACGGATCAATTCAGCATAAAGACCGCCGTCATAGGAATGGTTGATCTCTTCCGTCATGAGTCCATAAAGCATGGGGCTGACCCTAGCACCAGGTTTTGCCAGGTCCAACACGAGCCTGGGTGCCTGCGCATGGCAATAAAAAACGATGATCATAACTACACCCAATGCAAAAAACATTTTTCTTAAACCAGTTTTTTGAAACCTGCTCTTTTTAATGAAGCCCATATCTTAAGATTTGATTGTATGACGAGAGTGTTTCTTTCTTAACGCAAATGCACCCATTATGATTATTAAAAAATATCTGCCTTATTTCTGCAACTGATCTATTCATTTTCACAACTGATATTGCCGGCAATGCGGAAATAATCGAAATCTGCATAGCCACCAATCGTTTTTGTTGCGTAGTTAAAGAGTGTGAACCGATACCCCATGAAATGCGGGAGGGTGTACACCATCTTCAATTGGTTACCGATGCGTTTCCATGATCTCCCATCCAGGCTGTAAAAAAAATCGGCTACATCTTTCTTATTCGTGAAATCGCATTCGGCTTTTAAGTAAACAGTCCTTTGATGGAGAGGAACGGATTCGACTTCCTGCGGCTTACCGGAGGATGCATTTATCATCACCACCAGATTTTTTTCTCCCACCCGGCTAACGCCCACCAGGCCGTAGCTTTTCTGTAACAATGCGAGGCCCGCAAAATCCCCGTCTTTCATGTTCCCGACATCAAGTGAAATAGAACCTGTACAAACCGGGCCGATGGTCCGTTGTGTCAAAGAATTTTTTGCCAGCAAGAAGCCGGAATCAATCCTGCCGGTAACAAGACGCAGGTAACCTTTTCTTGCACCCACAGACCACAAGCGATTGTCAGGATTGTGATTCCATTGCCAGACGAGCGGCAAGGCACGATCACCTTTTTTTCGATTGAATTCATCAGATGCCACGAGGCCCGGGATCAATCCCACGCTTGCAGGCAAGTCAAGCGAGTCAGGCACCTTTCCATTGACGCCTAGGACCGGCCATCCATCTTCCCATCGAACGGGAACCAAATAGGGAATCCGACCGACGGCGCCATAGTCACGAAAGAGGTAAGCATACCAGTGTCCATCCGGCGTGTCAACCAGGCCACCCTGCGCAACGCCCAGATCCTGCAGTGCTGCACGCCCTTCCCACGGCCCTGTAAGCTGATCGGATCTGTGAATGACAACAGAGCGCATGCCGCCCCTTGGCCACGTGATATTGAAGAGATAATATTTTCCATTTACTTTAAATAATTGAGACCCTTCACCTAAACCACTCGCTGCAATATCTTCGGTGGGCTGACTCGCATTTTCAATGATCACCTGGTTGATGCCACCCTCTTTGACCCCGGATAAATCTTCTTTCAATTCAACGAGGGTCAGTTTCTTATTCCCGTAAATCATGTACGCTTTGCCATCGTCGAAAAAGAGGGAATGATCATGTAGGGCCGGCCGGAAGGAAATCATTTTCCATGGGCCCTTCTCAATGTTCTTTGTTGCATAGATGTGCGTCTTACCGCTGGTGGCCGAAAAAGTTGAAACATAGAAGGTGCCGTTGTGGTAGCGCATGCTGCTGGCCCATGAACCCTTGCCATAAGCAGAACGGCCATTCTCAAGGTTCATGTCGTCATTGGTAACCATCGTATCGTAGGCGTAATTGACCAACTGCCAATTGACAAGGTCCTTTGATCTCATGACCGGAACACCCGGGCTCATGTGCATGGTCGTACTGCTCATATAGTAAGTGTTCCCTACACGAATCATTGAGAGGTCGGGAACATCGGCAAAGATGATCGGGTTATGCGCGCGCTTTTCTTGCCCAACGGCCGCTATCCATATACCCTGCGCAAGTATCAAAGCATTTTTCAGTAAGAATTTCCTCATCCTGTTTCCAAACTTTATCGTTTTTGAAAGGCCAACCAATAAGCCCTACTGGTTTTCTTTAGGAGGGACAGTAAATACGCTGCAGTCATCCTTTCACCAAAGAAGCCCGGTGTAACAACAATACGCCATGCAAAGAATGTTACAAGGCTACCATACAACCGGTTTTGTTTTCTGTTCATTGATCTTTTATTTCACTCGGTTAGGTTATTGTCCCAAACAAGGTCCTGAAGCCGCGGTCAAAAAAAATTTATTTAAACAACAACTGGGCGAAATTGTAAAGGTTGTTTCTCCATACAGGCCATGTGTGGCCGCCCGGATATTCGCTGTACGTATACTTAATGCCCATCTCGTCAAACTTTGACATCATGACCTTGCAATTGTTGAAAGCAATATCTTCCTTTCCGCCCATGGCGATCCAAAAGGATCTTAGGTTATTGTTGATGGTGGCGGCATTATCTTTCATGAAGGCATACTGGGGATCGGAGATCGCCGGTTGGTTGGCAAACCAGCCGGAGCTAAACACACCGAGGTAAGAAAAGAGATCAGTATCCCTTATCCCCGCATACAAGGTCTGCAACCCGCCCAGGGATAAGCCAGCCAATGCCCTGTTGCCGGGAGCTGGTTCCGCCCTGTAATTTTTTTCAATGAAGGGAATGACCACAGTCTTCATTTCATCTTCAAATTTTTTCAGTACCGGTTCACCGAATCCGGCGAGGCCGGCACCACCCATATTTCCATCCACCATCACGACAAGCATGGGCTTTGCTTTTTTATCAGCGATCAGGTTATCAAGAATAAGGTCTGTCTTGCCCTGGGTTGCCCACCCTCTTTCATCCTCTCCACCTCCATGCAAAATGTAAAGCACCGGGAATTTATCGGCAGTATTATCGTATCCTGGCGGCGTATAGATATAAAGCTGTCGCCAAGAATTGGTAACGGTTGAAAAATATTTTTTGATCCTGATGTCACCATGCGGAACGTTTCTCAAAGCATAGTATGCGCCGCCCGCAAAAGGAATTTCAATACCGCTTGCGATTCGTCCCATTCCATAAAAAGCTTCGCTTGAAGGGTCAGCAACGGCAACACCATCAATTAACAGAGAATAATAATGAAAACCCTCACCAATCGAATCGGTCGTCACGGTCCAGTACCCACCCGTGTCTTTTACCATATCATACTTTCTGCCGAGGTCTATCTGGAGCTTTTGTGCCGCTGGCGCTTTTACCCGGAATATCACCCGGTGGTCTGCCAGTATTTGAGGATATTGGGCAGCGCGCACATTAGAAGAAGCCGGCGCGCCGACTACCGGGTATTTGGAAAATGTGGAAGTATCAACTGGTTTGAACAGGAGCTGGGAGAACATATACAGGCCATTCTTCCACACCTTGAAGTCATGCACGCCCGGCTCGATGTAATAAATGTGGGGAACATTATTTTTTACGAGGTAATCATGTGTTCTCTTGCTGAACGGGATGAGGTTATCGCTGGCCCCGCACGAAATCCAGAGGAGCTTTATCCTTCTTCTTGTTTCATCCGGATGGGGTACCAATTGTTCGGGCGTTTTGGTATTGGGAGCGGATGAAAACCCTCCGATCCAGGCAAACCTGTCGAGGTTTCCCAGGCCGAAGTTGAGCGATTGGCCTCCGCCCATTGAAAGGCCAGCAATAGCACGGCTTTCGCGGTCTCTGATCACCGGAAAATTCTTTTCAATATAAGGAATCAGATCATTGAGCAGGTCCCGTTCAAAATTGGCAAACGCCTGCACTTTGGCGCTATCAAACATATTGCCGACCGCCCTGTCATCTTTCATCGCGCGGCCATTGGGCATCACCACGATCATCGGTCCGATCTTCTTTTCTGCATAAAGGTTATCCAGGATCACTTGCGGATGTCCACCCTTCAACCATTCCTTTTCATCGCCACCGATGCCGTGCAGCAAATAAAGCACAGGATATTTTTTCTTTTTCGAAAAACCAGGCGGCGTATACACCAGCGCTCTTCGAATAGTGCCTACAGTTTTTGAAGAATAGCTGATGGTGTCAATGCGGCCATGAGGAATACCTTCCTTCACAACAT
>DATMHB010000115.1:0-2306 GCA_035555175.1 Flavisolibacter sp.
TCCACCCGCTGATTGTATCCTCCCCAATGCTCTGTGAGCAAGAAGGCAATGCCGTATTTTTCTTTTGCCCAGAGGGCCACAAGTCCGGCCTTCCAGGGAACATGCACATGGATCAGGTCTGGCCGGCCTTTATTTTTTAGATAATTGTTCACTGCCTCCCTGAACAGGCGATTGAAATGCAGCATTTTTTTAAAGCCCCAAAAAAGACCGTGCGAAGCTTTAAAATAAATTACCTGCTCGGTCAGGCCTGTTGCAAATGATAATTCTTCAGGCACATCAGGATCGAGATGTGAGGTAACAAAGATCACGTGAATATCATGGAAGATGGCAGCGGCCCTTGCATGACGCTGAATAAAATCGCCATCGAAACTGTCATTCCGGTTGGGATACCAACTCACCAGCCAAAGAATTTTTTTGCGCTGCATACGAAACGGCAAATCTCAGCAATATTCTTTGCGTGGACGCGGCAATCGGAAAATCTTTTTGCTTTGTTCTTTCATGCGGGCCGAAGCTGAATGAATTCCCTGCGGTTGATATAATAAAGAAAAAGAAAATAGAATATGGGACCGAGGCTGAGCAACTGAAGGAGCACCATGCCCGAAGTGGCACCCATAGCATACAAAAGCGCAATGATGACAAAACCCACCAGCAGCTGGTCATCCTCGATGGCGCAGACGATCTTATAAAAATGGGTATACCGGGGAGAATAGGTTAATTCAAGCGGCTTCGTAATATGAAAACCATCCGTTACCACAACCTTTGAAGGATTGGTAGGCATATCGATGACGATGGGTTTATTGCGCACCATCGAATAGATATAATGACCGTTCACCACTACGCGCAACTTGAGAAAGCGCAGCAGGAATTGATTTTTTTGAAGAACAACAATATGGTATTTGGGCGCAGGTTTTATTTTTTCAATGCTTTAATGATCTCTACAAAATCGTTGGCAACCAGAGAAGCGCCTCCCACCAGTCCTCCATCAACATCCGGACTGCCGAACAGTTCTTTTGCATTGCCGGCCTTAACGCTTCCGCCATAAAGAATTGAAATTTCATCAGCAATGGCACGGCCGTATTTTTCTGCCAATAGGGAGCGTAAATGCATATGCATTTCTTGTGCTTGTTCAGTGGTCGCAGTCTAACCGGTACCGATGGCCCAAATGGGCTCATAGGCAATCACCACAGACTGTACCTGTTCTGCGGAAAGATGAAACAGGGATTCCTGCAACTGCTGTTGCACATAATGGTTCTGGTTTCCTTCCTCCCTGATCCTAAGGGGCTCACCGCAGCAGAAGATCGGTGTAATGCCGTGCTGCAAACAGATGTTGAGCTTTTCAGCCAGCATTTTATTGGTTTCGAAATAATATTCCCTTCTTTCGCTATGACCAATTACGCAATAATTGATATGCACGCTGCTCAGCATTTCAGCAGAGACTTCGCCGGTATAGGCACCGTTTTTTTTATCGCTGCAATTCTGGGCTGCAATATCAAAGCCATGCTCTTCCGCTACTTCGCTCTTTGCCATGATCAGGTAGGGAAATGGAACGGCAAAGATCACCTGCTGGGCAGGTGCCAGCTCAATCTTTGCGCCCAGTATATCATCCAGTAATTTTTCGGCCTTCTGATAGGTGAGATTCATTTTCCAGTTCGCAGCAGCTATTTGTTTTCTCATCATTTTTAAAATTTAGTCGCACATCTTCCGTCCTTCTTAATAGTGGTCAAAGATATATTTCAAAATAATTTCTTCGTTCTCCGTCAGTTCCTTTCCTTTTAGATGCTTCCAATTGTTGATATCCATCATCGCCTTATCGAAGCGATAGCGCTCTACGCCTTCGCTGCCCCAGGAAAAGCTCGGAATATATTTAGGGGTGAGGCCGTTACCAAAAACGTTTGCGCAAGCGCCTATTACCGTTCCGGTATTGATGGCTGTATTAATCGCGGTACGCGTATAATCGCCCATCAGCACGCCGCACTTTACTCCTACCTGTACAGGCCCCGCGGGTGTCCAGGCCTGAACCATCGAGGCATTGTTTTTCAGATTGGAATTACTGGTGCCTGCACCAAGATTACACCATTCTCCGATTACCGCATCGCCCAGATATCCATCGTGCGCTTTGTTGGAATAGCCAAAAAGTACCGAGTTCTTAATCTCACCGCCTGCTGTACAATAGGGACCTATAGTGGTGCCACCATAGATCTTTGTGCCCATCTTGATAGTGGCTCCATCACCGATAGCCACCGGACCCCGCAGCATGGAACCGTGCATTACCAGCGCGTTTTTTCCAATGTAGACGGGCCCTTCAT
>DATMHB010000116.1:0-2555 GCA_035555175.1 Flavisolibacter sp.
AGCATCTAATCCTAACGGCACCATCAATAGCCAAACAGTGTATTACCTGGTGCCTGCGAAAAAATTGGATGCCCTGCAAATGGCCGATTCTATTTTAAACAAACAAAAGGATAGTGCCCGATATACCAACAATAGGTTGTATACTTCTTTGCGTCAACAGCTGGCAACATATTACAGCCTTGCGAGGAACGGAGGATGGCCTTCGCTACCCGCAGATGCTCATAATCTCAAAAAAGGCATGAAGTCCCCGGCCGTTGTAGCGCTGAAGAAAAGATTGCAGGCGACAAAAGAATATAGTGCAGCCGATACCGGCAATGTGTTCACAGATTCATTGGAGGCAGCGGTTAAAAATTACCAGCAAAGAAATGGATTCCAGCCAAATGGCATCGTCAATGATTCGCTGGCAGCCACCCTGAATGTTCCGGCGGAGCAACGGTTACAACAGATCCTTTTGAATATGAACCGTTCGCTTTGGATGCAGGCGGCAAATGACAGCAATCGCCTCGAGGTGAATATTCCTTCATTTATGCTTTATGCATATGAGGGCCACAATAAAGCATTTGATATGCCCGTGGTAGTTGGAAAAGAAGGAAGCGGCACAGTAATGTTCTCAGGCAACATTAACCAGATCGTATTTGCTCCTCAATGGCGGTTGCCCTCAAGCATCGTACAAAATGAGATCCTTCCTGCCATGAAGCGTGACCCTTCCTATTTGAAAAATCATCACATGGAAGTAGTGGGTCGCAGCGAGAACCTCCCCGACATCAGGCAACTGCCTGGAAAAGACAATGCCCTTGGCAGGGTGAAATTTCTATTCCCTAACAGCTATGATATTTATTTGCACGATACACCCGACAAAACAGCCTTCGCGAAAAAGGACAGGGCATTGAGCCACGGCTGTATCCGTGTTGCCGATGCCGAGAAACTCGCTCAATATCTTTTAAGAGGGCAATCCGAATGGAATGCGCAAAAAATTGCAGCATCCATGAAGGGTACGAAAGAAGAAAAGGTCGCCGTCAATAATCCCGAGCTGGTATTGATCACTTATTATACGGCATGGGTGGATGATAGCGGCGCTCTCAATTTCAGGAATGATATTTATGGTCATGACAAGGTTGCCTTGCAGAAAATGTTTCTCTCACATGCCTGAAGAAGGCAAAAGCAAAGCAGACAAAGGGCTAACGATTATCGTCAGCCCTTTTTTTTAAGATGATCGGATCAGAACAACATTTCATTCGGAGGCGTAACGCCCTGAAGGCGGATGTAAATGGTGCACTGGCCCCGATGGTGGGTTTGGTGTTCAAAGGCTTTCAGCACCCATGCCCTTCTTGTTTCGGAGAACGGGCCGGCCTTTACCACCTCATCGAATTTTGATGCATCCATTTTCCTGATGCCATCAATGCAGTAATCGTAGCTGGCCATAACAAAATACATGACGGAATCTTTGCTCTGTGCCGAAGGCGTTTTTTCCAGGTTGCGGTTGCCAAAGATGCGGCCCGTCCCTGTGCCATTCGAAACAAGTCCTACGTTACCCTGGGCAAGGTGCAGCATCTGCTCGGCAAAGCTGCGGATGCTGTCAACCGGACGATAACCGTATTTATCGGCAGGCATCTTATCAAGATACGCCTTTGTATACGCTTTGGCTCTTTGCCAATCTTTGATCATTTGTGCTTTGAGGCTATCGTTATCGCCTGCAAAAGCCTTTGTTCCAAAAAGGAAAAAAAGAGGCAGCCACAGAAGGTGTCGCAGAAATGTCTTTCTCATAAAAAAATTTGGCAGAAGGTACAATTATTTTGCACTTTCCAACAGCGTTCGCATGTTACCGTTCCAGCTTGAAATTAGGATCGACGGCAGGTCTTTGATTGGCGTTGGCAACCTTCCATCCCGTACGATACATCCACTCTGCAACCCTTCTCAATTTTTTAATATCGATCTTATTGGCTTCATCCATCGGCGTATGATAGTCCGGATGTAGAAGGGTGGTATAGAAAATAGCAGGAATGCCTGCGCGCGCATAAGGAAGATGGTCGCTCCGGAAGTACCAGCCTTCGATATGTTCAGGCTTGTCCCACAATGTATCAAGCAAAAAGCGGGGCCCCTCCTGGTTGGCGTCAAGCGCCATGGCAACAAGAGAGGATGAATTCCTGTGTGGTGGCTGCACTCCAAGAAGTGCAGCGCTATCAGGATCATTCCTTCCGATCATGTCGCCATTGAGAACGGCCACAATAGAGGACTTTGGAACGGTTGGATGCGCAGAAAACCATTTCGATCCAAGCAATCCTCTCTCTTCTGCGCCGTGCCATACGAAGAGGGCAGACCTGCGGCCCGGCTGCTGTTTGAATGCCCGTGCAATGGCAAGCAACGCCACACTAACGGAAGCATTATCGTCGGCCCCATTGTAAATCGAATCGGCGCCATAAGGTTGCCTCACGCCATCATGATCCTGATGACCGCTAAATAAAACAAATTCTTTTGACCGTTGCGGATCCGTACCATCAATCTTCGCAACAATATTTACTGAAGGATACTCGAAATGTTCTACTGCGATAAGAGCA
>DATMHB010000117.1:0-4807 GCA_035555175.1 Flavisolibacter sp.
TGTCAAGCCGGATGCGGGTGATCATTCCGTCGTAGTCAAATTTAAGCGCGGTATTCCTTCCGTTCTTTACGATCGACACCTGGTGAATATCCATGCCTTTAGCATCGAGCGAAAGCGAATCGGTGGGATAAAAATGGGGACGGAGCGTGATCCATACTTTACCATTCAACTGCGATTTTGAATAATCGAACCTGGCATCCAGGCGGGTGTGCACAAGATCATTCACCTTGTCGGCCGTTGCGCGGTACTCTTTGGATACTTCCGGCTTCTGCTGGCCACCCTGCGCCATTACCATACAGGCTGCACCCAGAAAAAGACCAGAAAAAAAAATTCTTTTCATATGCAAATTTTAAGTTTGGCAAAATTAGTCCTTTGGGGCTCGCTGCTTAAAAAAAATGACTGCCGGTCGGCAGACGCCCGGGTCCGGCTTTGCACATTCTCTCCGATATGCAATATCCCTTTGCGACGGCTTGTCGCTAAATACTAACCTTTCACCGTTGAACCCTTCCCTTTAAACTAAACCTTTGCTGAGGGGGAGACGCATGCCGTAGTTTTGATTCAGCATTTAACCAATAACAACCATCCTAACTGCTTATCTTATTCTAAGATATTCCTTTGAAAGACCGTCAACGTTCGACAAATTATACGGGCTGAAGATTCAGCCCTTTTTTATGTCCTTATTTGGATATCCTCTTGTTAAAATCCATTCGCCGGCAAAATTCTCTTCCGATGTGGCACAGAAAAGGCATTAAGGTTGACAACCTAAAATAATGTCTATGGTAAAAAGAATTTCTACCCTCATTGCTTTTTCACTAGGCCTCTTTGCTTTCTCCGGTTGCAGCAAGGAAGATGTGATCGACGATTCCGAAGACATCCTGGGTACGTGGGCTGTTGTCGCCATTAGCTCCAATGAGGCCTATGACTGGGACGGAGATGGTCGTTCAGAGACCGATATATTCGGCACCTACGATTTTTGTCAGCGCGACATTCAATTCATTTTCGATCCGAATGGATATGGCGAGAGCCGCCAGGGTTGCGATGGTTACTGGCAACAGATATACTGGCAGCTAAGCAGTAACGGGCGCACGCTCACTATCGATATGCCGGGCGATGACCTCAATCTCGACATAACCCAATTTGCTTCCAGCACCATCAGGGGCGAGGACCACGTTTATGTGAACGGAAGGAATTATGTAATTACTTATACGCTCGCGCGTCGCTAAGTTGCTTCGAAGTTTTAATACGCAATTGTCTGAAGCTCCTCTATTCAGGGGTAGATCTTTATGATGAGGTCCTGGTCAGAGGAACGCAATGCCCGGTGCATCCTTTCTGTGTTGAACTCAGCGACCAGGTTGCCTTGTGCATCCACACCAATCAGGCCCATGTCGGCTTTTACGTCTTTACATTTTTCGTGAACCAGGTAATAGGCTGCTTCCCGCAGCGACATGCCTTTGTATTCGATGAGCGCCGCAATATGGAATGCCGTTACATGACGGATATGGAACTCGCCTTCGCCGGTAGTGGATACGGCGCATATCTTATTGTTGGCATAAGTGCCCACGCCAATCATCGAGCTGTCTGCTATCCGTCCCATTTTGCAGAATTCAAGTCCGCCCGTAGATGTACCTGCTGCGATATTGCCGTCTGCATCGAGTGCTACGGCGCCCACGGTGCCGTGCTTCTTCGCCTTGTCCTGCGAAAGCTTGTCCTTCGCCGTGCCTACCGCGTCCCCATGAAGTTCTTTCTTTGCTTTTTCATATTCCTCATACTGGTGCTCTGTAATAAAATAGGCAGAAGGTTCCAGTGGCAATTTCATGAGTTTTGCAAATTCGAGAGCGCCCGACTCGCCCAGGTAAGTATATCGCGATTTCTGCATGATAGCTCTTGCCAACCTGATGGGGTTACGCACACCTTTTACTATTGCAGCGGCGCCCGCATTCTGATTTTTGCCGTCCATGATAGAAGCGCACATTTCTACTTCGCCCTTTTCAGTAAGGGCTGAGCCCTTGCCTGCGTTGAAATGAGGATTGTCTTCCAGCATTCTGATAGATGCTTCAATAGCCTCGACGGCGCTTCCGCCTTTCTCGAGGATGCTATAGCCTTCGTCCATGGCAGATTCAAGGCCTTTTCTATAACCATCGATATTTTGCCTGATATACTCCGAGTCAGGTCCTGCACCTCCATGAATAGCTAACGCGATTTTTTTCATACCAGTGAATTGTGGTTCGAATTAAAACT
Source organism: Flavisolibacter sp. (assembly GCA_035555175.1). Lineage (GTDB taxonomy): Bacteria > Bacteroidota > Bacteroidia > Chitinophagales > Chitinophagaceae > Flavisolibacter. Next base: position 2,239 of record DATMHB010000117.1, read on the forward strand.
CCAGATCTCTTTCGTTAAGGAATCAACCAGCTCTCCATAATTTTCAAGGTCGCTGATCCAGATCTTTCCCTTTCTTCTGATGATGACCTTTTCCGGCACATAGTCACCGTTCTTTTTATTTCCTCTGCCGTTGAGCCGGAGGTGATAAATCTCTTCGTCCTGAATGGTTACATCGTAGGTAACCGGCTGGTCGCGGTATTGAATGTTGATCTGAAGTGCCATTGTTGTTGATTTATATTTTATTTTCTTCTGCCTTGTTTTTTGCCGCAGTGAATTCCCGCGTATTGATATCGAAGACGTCGGACTGCGACATTACGTGCACATAAATATTAGATACGGAAAGCGGCATGCCAGATTTGATGTCAGCAATATTATTGCACACCACGTGGCTACCGTCCACAACCACTACGCTGCTCGCGCCAATGGCCTTCAGCCGGTTGCCTTTTTCAACAACGATGCCTGTGTCTTCGTCCAGACCGATGCCGATAGATCCTGGCTGTGCTGCAATCGCCTGGACCAATCGACCAAATCTTCCTCTTGCATCAAAATGCGTATCGATGATCACGTTTCGGAGCAAGCCAAAGCCAATACTCAATACTACTGCTCCTTTCTTAAAAGCCTTATTCTCGTCTCCCCCGCAGATCATTGTATTGCTCATGGCGGCGGCGCCCGCGCTGGTGCCTGCGATCACAAAGTGTTCGGTCTCGAATCTTTCCCTGATGACGTCAATGAAATGTGTGCCGCCAAGAACGGAGCAAAGCTTCAACTGGTCCCCGCCTGAAAAGAGGATACAGTTGCATCTTTCGATGCGGTCCATTACTTTTTTGCTGTCGGCTTCTTCACGTGTGGTTAATCTTAAGTGACCTACTTCGTCACAACCAAGTCTCTTAAAAGCCTTTTTGTACGACTGCGCAACTTCATCAGGTATGGAAGAAGCCGTAGTGATAAGTTCAAGCTTTGGATTTGTGCGTCTCCCTGCCATCACAAGGATCTGTCTGAGAATTCCTTCAGCAAAAAAATCCAGTCTTTTATTTTTTATCTTCTCTTCCTCCCCTTTGTCTTCTGCCCCGCCTACGGCGATCAAATATCCTTTGGGATGCTGCATGGAGATAAATTTCAAAAAAGCATGCCACTTTGTTTAAAGCCAAAGGGTTAGGCAGGCTGAAAATTGGTACAAATTTTTTCTTATTAAGGTTACACCACAAAAGAGCTATATGAAAATTCGCGAGATAAAAGTGCTCAGGGGACCAAATTACTGGTCGATTAAACATAAAAAACTCATTCAGATGCTGCTCGATTTGGAGGAGATGGAGTTCCGGCCTTCCAATGAAGTACCCGGTTTTTACGAGCGGCTTCAGCAAATGTTGCCTTCTCTCCACGATCATGAATGCAGCGAGGGGAAAAAAGGTGGCTTTTTTATTCGCGTGAAAGATGGTACATGGATGGGCCACATCATCGAGCATGTCGCACTCGAACTGCAGAGTCTCGCAGGAATGGAAACCGGATTCGGAAGGACCAGAGGCACGGGTAAGGAAGGCGAATACCATGTCGTTTTTGCCTACCATGAGGAGGCCGCCGGACGTTATGCAGCTACCGCTTCATTTCAACTTGTCGAGGCCCTGGTAAACGGCGAACCCTTCGATGTTGACAGTGCCGTAAAGAAATTGCACGAACTCTGGCATGAACAAAAGCTGGGGCCCAGCACAGGCTCGATCGTATCTGAAGCACTCAAGCGGAATATTCCTGCCATACGTTTGGACGAAGGGTCACTCGTTCAGCTTGGATATGGAGCCAAACAAAAGCGGATCGAAGCCGCACTGACGAGCTGCACGGGATCAATAGGCGTCGACATTGCCGGAAATAAGGACCAGACGAAGAAGTTATTGACAGCGGCAAATATACCCGTGGCCCACGGCGAAGTCGTGAGCGATGTTGAAAAACTCAAAGAAGTGATTAATGATATCGGATTCCCGATAGTGATGAAGCCCCTCAACGGAAATCATGGAAAAGGCGCCACAATCAATATCACCAACTGGCCTTGTGCAACCACCGCATTCTACCGTGCACAAAAAATTTCTGAAAAAGTTCTCATTGAAAGATTCATCCAGGGTTCGGACTTCAGGATCCTGGTGATCAACAATAAATTTATTGCAGCCGCCCTGCGCAAGCCGGCATTCGTAATTGGCGATGGGCGTCATACGATCCGTGAACTGATCAATAAGGTGAACGAAGATCCAAGAAGAGGTTCCTGCCACGAAAAAGCGTTGACGACAATTAAGGTAGACGACGTAACTATGGAGCTCTTAACCAAGCACCACTGCACGCTCGATACTATATTACCAATGGGGCAGGAGCTGGCATTAAAGCCCACCGCCAACCTGAGCACCGGTGGAACAGCCACAGACGTGACCGAGGAAGTGCACCCGCGAAATATTTCTATGTTCGAGCGAATAGCACGCATCATTGGCCTTGATATCTGCGGGATCGACGTTATGGCGTCCGATCTGAAAACGCCGCTCATGGAAAACGGAGGCGTAGTTCTCGAAGTAAACGCAGCACCCGGACTGCG
>DATMHB010000118.1:0-2589 GCA_035555175.1 Flavisolibacter sp.
CTTTTATGGTTTTTGTCTTTTAATCAAAAAGAAGGCCGTAAAATTTTTTGATCCGGAAAAATAAATTTGTCGAATCATTCCGCCTTCTTGTGTTGAAGGATTCTACCTTCTTGGTGACGAGTTATTAAACTGATAGAATAAGCCAACCTGAAAAACGTTATTGTGGATCACGGCCGGACCTGCGTCATTGATATTGCTGAGGCCGAAATTGTAGCGGCCATCAATGCCTAATCCTGACGGCGCCATATAACCAAGCCCTGCACTCCAGGAGAAGTCGACAGATTTAAAATCATCAGAAGTAAAAATACCGGTCTCCGCACCCTGGCGTTTATCCGTAACGGAAGCGAGGAAGCCTACCTGCGGTCCTGTCTGCAGGCGAAAGCCATTACTGAACATGTACTGAACCTGCAAAGGCACATTTACGTAGTTGAGCGCAAGATTGTGTTCGCCATCGGACACTGTGTACTTCGCACCTTGGCTCGAGTACACGATCTCGGGTTGTATTGCCCACATTTGATTGATGTGCACATGAGCCAGCAAGCCTGCGTTGACGCCGGGCCTCGAACCACGTTCACCTCCAAGACTGTTCGTAAGGGTAGAAATGTTTAGTCCTCCCTTCAGGCCAAGGCTTGCTTGCTGTGCAAACAGGCAAGAAACAGAAACCAGGGAAAGAAAGAATAAGCTGATCTTTTTCATAAGTTATCTTTCCCACCCATGTACAAAAAAAAGGCCGCAATTAATTGCGGCCATTCCGTTAACAAAAAAGTATTGCGCAGTGTGGATTATCTTCTTCCACCACCTACAAAGAATCCTAACTTAATTCCCATGTAGTTGTTGTTGATCGTTCCAGTCTTTCCGGCAATGTTGTATTCAACTGCCATACGGAAGTGACCGAGTTCAAAACCTGCTCTTGGAGCTGCACCGAAGCTGGTTCCTGCAGAAACTTCACCTGTAGTGTTGTCGATCTTAGCTGCTGCGCTGCTGTATAAACCAGCACCAACACCAACAAAAGGCCTGAACTTGTTTGTGTTCAGATAATAGTCACCTGTCAACAGGTAAGAACCGCTGGCTTTAACGTCACCAACAACCGTGTTTCCTGTTTGGTCAACAGCAGCTCTTGCCATAACAGCACCTTCAAAACGGAGACCGATAGCGATGTTGTCATTCAGAGCATACTTTGGTTCAACGGCGAAGAGAACGCCACCTTTAGCACCAGAACCGCCAGGGATTGCATATCCGATAGCCAGATCCGCCTTAAAAGGTTTGAAAGTTTTTGATTGCGCATTAACTGCAACAGTACCGGCAACGAAGGCCAGCAAGAAAGAAAGTTTTTTCATACAAACGGTTTAGATTTTTAATACTCGCAAAGATATTCGCCACTATGACATTTCAAAATGATATGGATACAAATGCGAAGAAAATGAAATGAATTTTTGATTTGCCAATCAAAGCCCCTTCGGTTTCCGTATTTTCCGAAGAAGACAACGTAATTGTACTATGTAAAGGATCCGCGCAGCGATAAACAACAGCCATCAATAAGCGCAAAAAAAGGTGCTCTTGCGAACACCTTGCACAATTGTTTCGTTTTAAAAAATCATATTCCTTCGCTCTCGCCGCGCAGGAATGGATAACGATAATCAGTCGCCGGTACAAAAGTTTCCTTGATGGTACGCGCACTGAGCCAGCGGTACAGGTTTAGCATTGATCCTGCCTTGTCGTTCGTGCCACTTGCGCGCGCGCCTCCGAAAGGCTGCTGTCCCACTACTGCGCCTGTTGGCTTGTCATTGATATAGAAATTTCCTGCCGAATTTCTAAGACGGGCAGTTGCGAGTTCAACTGCATAACGGTCCTGTGCAATCACGGACCCCGTCAGTGCATAGGGTGAAGTGGTATCTACAAGATCCAGGGTTTCCTCATACTTGTTCTCATCGTAAATATGAATGGTGAGCACAGGGCCGAAGATTTCCTCACACATGGTCACATACTTCGGATCGAGTGCCTCAATAATGGTTGGATAAATAAAATAACCATTGGTCTTTTCATAAATGCCCCCCACCAGGATGTTTGCATTAACGTCATTTTTTGCAGCGTCGATGTAGGCTGCTATGCGGTCGAAACTCTTTTCATCGATCACGGCATTGATAAAGTTTCCAAAATCGTCAACGGGACCGATCTTAAACGTATTGACGCCTTCGATCAGCAACTGTTTCACTTCGTGCGCCAGATTGGACGGAATATACGCACGCGACGCTGCCGAACATTTTTGTCCCTGATACTCGAATGCACCGCGAAGCAACGCAGTAGCCACCACCTTCGGATCGGCAGACCTGTGCGCAATGACAAAATCTTTACCACCGGTTTCTCCAACAATGCGGGGATAAGATCTGTAATTGGCCACGTTGGCGCCGATCGTCTTCCACATATCATTAAATACTCCGGTTGAACCCGTGAAATGAACACCTGCAAAATCCCTGTGTCCAAAACAAACCTTCCCAATCGTCGGCCCATCAACATAAATTAAATTGATGACGCCATCCGGCAGTCCGGCCTCCCTTAAAATGCGCATGAACATCTGTGCGGAATAAACCT
>DATMHB010000119.1:0-2148 GCA_035555175.1 Flavisolibacter sp.
GGCATCTATCATAAAATAGATCCGGCTTTCAGTGATTCGCTGTACAGCAAATCATTTTCCGCCTATTCATTTGCAAGAAAAAAAGAAGGTGTAACTCAAACCGCGTCGGTGAGGTCGCCTTATATCTATGCTGAAGAGAACTGGGTTGATGATATGGAGCTTGCGCTTGCATCGCAAAGCTCGATGCTGAAAATATTTGGACCGGCAGTTGAAAGGCCTCTGAAAAGAAACCTCCATCATTCAAATGAACAAGATCCCTCTAATCCCGCTTCGTTGTTAGACGCATCATTCAGTTATGCAAGGCAGGAACCGGTGACGCCCTGGTTGGGCCGGGACACGGCCGCCCATTATCAGTGGTATCCGTTCATTAACCTCGGACATTTTGAACTCGCAAAGCAATTATCCGGCAAAAGAAAAGATTCGGTAGCAGTATTTTATAGAGAAGGCATTGGCCGCGTATGGAAAAAAGCGAAGGAGAACGCATTCTATCGCGGAGTTCCTTTTATCTGGTGCAGCAATAACCTCACAACTTCATTTGCCATTCAGTGCCTATGGTACAAACAGCTAACAGGTGACAAGCAGTTTGATACGCTCGCCCAGGCCAATTTTGACTGGCTTTTCGGCTGCAATCCATGGGGCACGTCGATGGTGTATGGATTGCCTGCCCATGGCGATACACCTGCCGATCCGCATTCGGCCTTCACGCATTTAATGCATTACCCCATCGATGGCGGCCTTGTAGACGGACCAGTGTATGGAAGCATCTTCAATCATCTCATTGGAATTACCCTCTATGAGCCCGATGAATACGCTCCCTTTCAAAGCAGTCTCGTTGTGTATCATGATGACTATGGCGACTATAGCACAAACGAGCCTACGATGGACGGGACCGCGTCGTTGATCTATCTGCTTGCCGCGAAGGAGGCGGAGTTCAATGCAAAAAAGTTGCAGCCCGCCCGGCGGGCTTCACACTGAGTCATGGCGCCATCATCCGCGGCGATTCAACGAAAAAGAAGATCGCCATTGTATTCACCGGCGATGCATTCGCAGAAGGTGCGGGCTCCATTTTAACAACTTTACAAAACACCCATACCAAAGCATCTTTCTTTCTTACAGGACGGTTTTACCGGAACAAGGCATTTGAAAAAACAATAACCGCACTAAAAAAGGCGGGACACTATCTGGGCCCTCACAGTAATGCACATTTGCTTTATTGCGATTGGAACAAGAGGGACAACCTGCTGGTAACGAAAGACCAATTCACCAGCGACCTGCTGGAAAATTATGCCTCTATGGGCCGCTTTGGTATTCCGAAGCCTGAAGCCAGCTATTTTCTTCCCCCCTATGAATGGTATAATGATTCAATTGCACATTGGACACATGATCTGGGCCTCCGCCTTATCAATTATTCGCCCGGAACCATCAGTCATGCCGATTATACCGTGCCCTCCGATAAGAACTACCGCACCTCGGATGAAATCTTTCAATCTATAATACAGTATGAAATGGGCCACAAGGAAGGATTGAACGGCTTTATCCTGCTAATGCATATCGGGGCAGGGCAGCAAAGATCAGACAAGTTTTATGAGCGCCTTCCGCAACTGATCGCCTGGTTAAAGCGCAAAGGGTACGCATTTGAACGGATCGATAAGCTGCTCCGTTGAAGGCAGGTGTTTGCGCCGCGGGGCAATCCGGCCCCTGCCTCTTTATTTATTACCGGCAACTGACCAAACCTTAACAGTCACAGTTTTCCCGTTATTTCCCTTGTTTGTACATTTGTCCAAAGCTTACTGATGAAGTTTGAGAAGATACATAATAAAGGGCAGGCGAGGTTGTTTCAGAACCCGGCGCTGGAATTCCTTACTAAAACGCACCCCCTGGTTATCTGGGGTATTTACCTGCCTGTAGTGATCGGCTTTCCTTATTATGCTGTTTCCAAGTTTGGATTCGGTACCAGTCGGGTTGCCGTCGTCTTCCTGTTAGGTATGTTCTTTTGGACATTTTTTGAATATATCATGCACCGTTGGGTATTCCACATGGTATCTGAAAGTGAGCGGGCACAGCGGATGATCTATGTGATGCACGGAAATCACCACCATTTTCCAAGGGACAAGGAACGTCTGTTCATGCCTCCCGTTCCCAGTCTCA
>DATMHB010000120.1:0-10908 GCA_035555175.1 Flavisolibacter sp.
CTATAAAACTTCCGCAGAAATGGCTGGTGCACTGGGTGCTTTCCCACGCTATGAGGAAAACAGAGAACACATGATCCGTGTAATGCACAATCACAGACTTGCTGCTTATGATGCAGATGCATATGAAGGTTTGAGTGTAAAGCCCCAGGGATTGAAAGCAAAATATTGCCCCGATTATTTATTGAAGGCGGCATGCAAAGCCTGGGACGAAGCCGTTGAACTCGGAGAGAAATATGGATACCGCAACGCACAGGCAACAGTGATTGCTCCAACGGGTACCATCGGGCTGGTAATGGATTGCGACACAACAGGCGTTGAGCCGGATTTTGCGCTGGTGAAATTTAAGAAGCTTTCCGGTGGCGGTTATTTCAAGATCATCAACCAATCGGTGCCGGTGGCCTTGAAGAACCTGGGCTATAGTGAAAAAGAAGTTGATGCCATCGTAAAATATGCCGTGGGAAATGCAAGTTTCGCAGGTGCGCCCGGCATCAACCACCAAACGCTGAGTGAAAAAGGATTTATTGCCGAAGAAATAAAAAAGCTGGATGCTGCAGTTGTTTCAGCATTTGAGATCGGATTTGTGTTCAATGTGTACACGCTGGGTGAAGAGTGCCTGAAGCGCCTCGGATTTAAACCCGAACAGTATTTCAATTTCGAATGGAGTCTGCTGGAAGCACTCGGATTCACAGACGAAGAAATAGAGGCCGCCAATGATTATGTGTGTGGCACCATGACGGTTGAAGGCGCTCCTTATCTGAAGTCCGAGCACCTGCCTGTTTTTGATTGCGCCAACAAATGCGGTAAGAAAGGTGAACGCTTTATTCATGCACACGGCCACATCCGCATGATGGCTGCCGCACAACCCTTCATCAGCGGTGCAATCTCTAAAACCATCAACCTTCCAAATGAGGCAACGGTAGAAGAGATCGCAGATTCGTATATGCTTAGCTGGGAGTTGGGTCTGAAAGCTTGCGCGCTGTACCGCGATGGTTCCAAACTGTCACAGCCGCTGAGCAATAAGAGCGACAAAAAGAAAAAAGGAGCAGAGCCCGAACAGGAAGAAAAAGCTGCTTTGCAACCGGATGCCGTCGAAAGTAATATTGTGGACATGGGCAAGCTCACAATTGATGAATTGCTCGAAGAAGTTCATAAAAGAGTGCAGGCTTCACCCGATACACAGTTAAAAAGAAAGCTCGCAAGCATCGTTGAAAGACGGGCCCTGCCTGCTAAACGCAGAGGCTTCACCCAAAAAGCCAAGATCAATGGACAAACCATCTTCCTTCGCACCGGAGAATATGCAGATGGCGCCATTGGAGAGATCTTTATAGACATGGCTAAGGAAGGCGCTACCATGCGCAGTATGCTGAACTGCTTTGCCATTGCGGTTTCGATTGGCCTGCAATACGGCGTTCCGCTCGAAGAATACGTTGAGAAATTTGTATTCACCAAATTCGATCCTGCGGGCTTTGTAGAGCATCCGAATATCAAGTCATCCACTTCTATTGTTGATTTTATTTTCCGCGCCCTGGGTTATGAATACCTCGGCCGCACAGATCTGGTACACGTGCTCGACAAGCCCGAGGTGATGAATACCGGAAGCGAAGACTGGGACGAACCCACTTCCACAAAACAGCCGGAATTATCGAGCATTCGCGTGGTTGCAGCCACGCAGCCTGCGAGGCCTTCAAAAAACAATGGACCACTGGATGCAGTAAGCATCGCCGCGAAGAGCATGCAGAGTGATGCACCGGCGTGCAATACCTGCGGTCACATCACCATCAGAAGCGGCACCTGTTATAAGTGTTTGAACTGTGGCAACAGCATGGGCTGCAGCTAAAGATACTATCGGACGGAAAACCAAGCCTATGGACTTACCGAACCATTAAGTCCCCGCTCAGCCGGGGGCTTTTTTTTGAATGGTGGCTTCATACAGAGAACTGCGACGATTTTTTAAACGCAAAGAGCGCGAAGAACGCAAAGAGATTTCACCGCTTTGCGTCACTTTGCGTTTAAAAACAATCTTTAAATAAGAAGGGCTGACAAAATTGCCAGCCCTTCTTATTTAAAGTTTATGATTTACTTTCCTCCGAACATGCTGTTCACAGCACCGGAAAGCATCGGGTATTTATCCACCACAAAATTTTTGATCGTCTCCAGCACTTTTTGAGCCTGTTCATCACTAAGACCTGCCTGAGTTTTTAATTTTTCAACCAGTTCTGTTACCTGTCCTTGTGCATTTTCCTTGTTCAATCCAAACATTGACTTTGATTTTATCGGTTAAGTATGATTCGTTGCAAAATGTTGAAGCGCGTGTTTACGCCACCTTCAGCAAACTGAGTTTGCTCTTATCAAATTTCCGCTTTGCATACTCCATATCCAGCGTAAAGAATTTTTCTTTCGATGAAGGCAGCTCGAACATGGCATCGGTAAGAATGCCCTCGCAGATGCTGCGCAATCCCCTGGCTCCGAGTTTATATTCTACTGCTTTTTCTACCATGAAGTCAAGCACCTCATCTTCGATGGTGAGCTTGATGCCTTCCAGCTCGAACAGGCGGATATATTGTTTGATCAATGCATTCTTTGGCTCGGTAAGGATGGCCCTGAGGGTTTCGGCATCCAGCGGATCAAGATGCGTAACCACGGGCAGACGTCCCAGCAATTCGGGGATCAGACCGAATGTTTTAAGATCCTGCGCATTGACATAACGCAGCAGGTTCTTTTTCATGTTTTCCTGCAACACCTTGTCAACATTGAATCCTATGGTATTGGTCTGCACGCGGCGTGCAATGATCTTGTCAATACCGTCAAATGCGCCACCGCAAACAAAAAGAATATTCTGCGTATTGATCTTGATCAGTTTCTGCTCAGGGTGTTTACGTCCACCCTGTGGCGGAACAAGTACATCTGTTCCTTCCAGCAGCTTTAACATACCCTGCTGCACCCCTTCGCCGCTGACATCACGCGTAATGGAGGGATTATCGCTCTTCCTTGCGATCTTATCGATCTCATCGATATAAACAATTCCACGCTCTGCCGATGATACGTCATAATTACAAACCTGAAGAAGACGGGTAAGAATGCTTTCCACGTCTTCACCTACATAACCAGCTTCTGTAAATACCGTGGCGTCAACAATCGTAAAGGGAACATTCAGCAATTTGGCGATGGTTTTCGCCAACAGGGTCTTACCCGTTCCTGTTTCGCCTACCATGACGATATTGCTCTTTTCAATTTCAATCTCATCCTTGGCCACTTCAGAAGACTTATACTGCAGTCTTTTGTAATGGTTATACACAGCCACCGACAGAACCTTTTTGGCTTCATCCTGTCCGATAACGTACTCATCCAGGAATTTTTTGATCTCTACCGGTTTCTTTACTGTCAGTTTGAACGAAGATGCACCCGTGGACTTTTCATCTCTTACCATGAGCTCCTGATCTATGATCTCTCTGGCGTGCTCAACGCAATTCTCACAGATGTGTCCTTCCTGACCTGCGATCAGGATCTTTACCTCATCTCGGCTGCGGCCGCAAAATGAACAGTGTAATATATTCTTTGCCATTTAGTTGTTTCTGGTAATTAAATAGAACGCTTTATTGTATCAAAGGCTGCACGTTGAACTAACAAAAGTAAAAAAAACCACAGGGCCATCATAGTTTGGGACTAAATTATAGGAAACTATTAGGCTAAGCGCCTAAAGTGAAGGCCCAGTGGCCCTTCCCACATGGTGAAAAAAAATATGTTTCGTCAATTTTTATTGAAATAACCGACTTTTCTTGTTGAGGGGCTCGCTTATTCAACAATAACCTGATATTAAAATTACTTTTATTATACCATTCAACAGCAATTCTATTGATGGAAAAGCCCCGCAAACGCAGGGCTTCGAAAAACTTTGCGGACAGAAATCAGTACAGCTTGTCTGTGATCTTGTCCACGATGCCGTACTCTATCGACTTTTGTGCATCCATCCAGTAGTCGCGTTCAAAATCTTTCCTGATCCTTTCAATAGTTTGTCCCGTGTTTTCAGCCAGGATCCGTGCCCCCATTTCTTTTGTCCTCAGGATCTGTTCTGCATGAATTTCCATATCGGCGCTCACACCCTGAATATGACCCCCAAGCGAAGGCTGATGGATCATGACTTCGCCGTGCGGGAAAATAAAACGCTTCCCTTTTGCGCCATTGCTGAGCAGAATGCTTCCCATTGATGCTGCCAGTCCCATGCAAATAGTGCTTACGGGCGATTTGATGAGGTTCATCGTATCATAGATCACCATGCCACTGGTGACCGATCCACCCGGACTGCTGATAAAGAATTTAATTTCTTCGCCCGGCTTGTCCGCTTCGAGCAGCATAAGCTTTGTAACAACATCTTTTGCTGATTTGTCATCAACTATGCCCCATAAATAAATGCTTCTTGTCTGATAAAAATATCTTTCGAGCTTCTTATAAAGCATCTGCGTATCTATCTGCGCTCTTTCTTCTTTTTCTTCTTCCGGTTCTTCCGGTGCCCCGGGTGTTCCCGGTTCAGGCTGTCCGGGCTGTGGCTGCATAAAATTCCATCCCCTGTAATATTGATCTTGTAAGCTCATCTTTGAATCTTTTAAATTAGTTATTTGGTTTCTGTTTTCTTTTCCTTCCTTGGATTGGTCAGGAGCACTTCGTCTACCAAACCGTAATCCTTTGCTTCGGGAGCTGTCATCCAGTAGTCGCGGTCGAAGTCCGTTTCAACCCGCTCGGGTGTTTGGTTGGAATGATAACAAACAATATCGTACAGTTCTCTTTTTAGCTTCCTGATCTCTTTAACGGTAACCTCGATATCAGTTGCCTGTCCGCCGATGGCGCCGCTTGGCTGGTGCATCATGATCCTCGCATGCTTGAGTGCGGCCCGCTTGCCATGTGTTCCTGCCGCAAGTAGCACCGAACCCATTGAAGCGGCCATGCCGATGCAGATGGTAGCCACATCGGGCGAAACATATTGCATGGTGTCATATACGCCGAGACCCGCATACACGCTGCCGCCGGGTGAATTAATATACATATTGATATCTCTTGTGCGGTCGGTTGAATCGAGGAAAAGTAATTGTGCCGTCACAATATTAGCTACCTCATCGTTGATGGGATAGCCCAAAAAGATAATGCGGTCCATCATCAAACGGCTATACACATCCATCACCGCAACATTCATCGGTCTTTCTTCAATGATATTGGGTGTAAGGGCAGTTACCACATATTTGCCATAGCTGTTCAAAGTGTTGCTCGACATTCCCTTATGCTTTACTGCGTATTTTTCAAATTCTGAATTAAAACTCATATCGTCTAGATTAGATTTTAGGCAAATTAAGCGATTGTGTGCTATCAAATACCGTGCTTGCCCGAAAAAACCGCCAATTTGCCACGCCGGTTTCACGCAAAGCCGCAAACGAATAATGAAGCATAGCGTGCTCAGCTCGTAGTAAGGTTTACTTTGAAGCAGCTGCAAACAAAAAGAGTTCCTGTAGGAACTCTTGAATCAATGCGCTTCGCGCGCTCTCCACCGTGGCTCTATCAATGGTGATGATGCTGATGTTGTTCATTCATCTTGATGAACTCCTCTTTTGAAATCGGAGTATCGACCGCATTTACCTGTGTTTCGGCCCAATCAAATAATTTCTGCGTCTGCAGACGGCCGTAAGCGTCTTCAACATATTTCTTATCCTTCATCATGCGATCGATATAATCTCTTACCCATTGCTGCTCTTCATCCAGCGTTTGCATGCCCATGTAGCCAAGCAATTGCTGTTTTGCAAACTGCCGGATCTCATCGGACTGCACCTGGATGCCATTTTGCTGAATAAGTTTGTCGGTGATGAGCGACCATTTCAACTGGTTAATGAAATTGGGAAACTCTTCTTCCACCTGCGCGTCGGTTTTTTGCTGTCCTTCCTGCTGCCCCTGCGATTTCAGCCAGCGTTTCAGAAAATCCGCGGGGAAGTCGATATGCGTTTGGTCGAGGAGTACGTGGTACAATGTATGCTGCAACTGGTTCCGGCTTTCAGCATTCCATTGCGTTTCCAGTTCTTCCTTTACCTTATTCCGAAAAGCCTCTTCTGTTTTGATTTCCTGGTTTGGAAATAACTGGGCAAAGAATTCTTCGTTCAGTTCTCTTGGTTCAACAAGACCAACCTTCGTGATCAGCATCTGCACGCTTCTGTCGCCGGCACTGTCAAGACCAAGGTCATTCAGCACCCATTCCGCTTCTTTTCCTTCGAAGGCTTCATCCAGCCTGAATTGCAAGATGTCGTCCTTCTTCTTGCCCATCAGCCGGGGTCTGAAGCTTTCCCTGAAATATTTTACAAGGAGCGAATTCTCTTTTGAAATTCCACCTTCAACAGGTTGACCGTTCGCATCCACTTCGGTAAAGGTTACGTTCAATACATTTTCATTGCTGGAAACCGATCCCGGTTCTGTCATGTTGCCATAGCGCGTGCGGAGACGCTCTACTTCTTCATTCAGCATCTTATCATCCACCTGTACCTTATAGCGCTTCGGTTGTTCTTTAGCGAGGTCGGGAAGCTGGAACTCAGGCTTCATGCCTACTTCAAATGTAAAGGTGTAGTTGTTGGGATGATTCACATCGAGCTGCCCAAGGTTCATCTCAACCGGAAGGGGTTGGGCAAAGATGTCGAGCTTCTCTGCTTCGAGATAATGAAACACTTCCTTGTCTACAGTCTTCAGCACTTCATCCACAAAAAGTGAATTGCCATACATCTTCTTAATAAGACCTGAGGGCACCATCCCTTTTCTGAACCCCGGAATATTGGCCTTTCTGCTGTATTCCTTTAAAGATTTTTCAAAAGTCGGAAGGTAGTCCTCCTTGTTGATCGTAACATTCAGGTGTTTGTGAAGGGGCGCAACATCCTGTTGTGTAACTGTAGCCATATTCTAAAAGTTGAAAGGGTGACCGAACAGGAAGACGGATCGTTCCGGCTACCTGTTCACCTGTTCTGTGCGGGTGGAGGGACTCGAACCCCCATGCCTCGCGGCGTCAGATCCTAAGTCTGATACGTCTACCAATTTCGCCACACCCGCATTCGAATCAAACCACTACAGCCAAAGCCGTTTGGGTTTGATTAAGGGCTGCAAAGGTAAGGGATTGACCATGGAATTTGACAAGGTTTGGAAAGTTCTGCCCGCTTGGCCGGCAAACAAATCGTTAAAACGGACTAAGCCTCAAACGCAAAGATCGCAAAGGGGGGAAAGTTTTCGCAAAGGGTTCTTCTTTGCGAGCCTCAGCGCGCTTAGCGTTCTTTGCGTTTACCTCCCTCATGTTTTTCAATGTTTTAATAGAATTCAAGGCGCAAAAACAGTAAATTCGTCGTCTATGGAAACCGTAGCGCAGATACCGAGGTATAATTTAAATGAAGAACAGGAGAAAAAACTGATTCTGCGGGAATACCGTTCTCTTTTAAGGGCGCTGAAGGTCCGGATCAAACCAGGTGACCGCAAGCTGATCCGCCATGCATTCGAAATGGCGGCCGAAGCGCACAAGACCATGCGCCGCAAAAGCGGCGAGCCTTACATTCTGCATCCTCTTGCCGTGGCCCGCATTTGTGTTGAAGAAATCGGTCTTGGGGTGCGTTCCACTATTTGTTCCCTGCTTCACGATACTGTCGAGGACACGGATATTTCCCTTGAAGACGTACAACGTGAGTTTGGTGGAGAGATCTCCAAGATCGTTGATGGATTGACCAAGATCTCGAACGTGATCGATGTGAATGCATCGCAGCAGGCCGAAAATTTCAGAAAGATCCTGCTTACGCTCACCGATGATCCGCGCGTGATCCTTATTAAACTGGCCGACCGCCTCCATAATATGAGGACGCTTGACAGCATGAAGGCAGAGAAGCAACTGAAGATCTCTTCCGAAACCGTTTATGTATATGCACCGCTTGCGCACCGCATGGGTCTTTACAATATAAAAACGGAGATGGAAGATCTGGCCATGAAATACCTCGAGCCCGAAACTTATAAAGAGATCGCGCGCAAGCTGGCAGAAACAAAAAGAGAACGCACCCGCTATATCAACGAATTCATCAAACCGCTGAACGATAAGCTGGCCAAGGCAGAACTGGATTTTGAAATTTATGGAAGACCGAAAAGCATCCACTCGATCTGGAACAAGATGAAAAAAAAGGGTGTGACCTTCGAAGAAGTTTACGACCTGTTTGCCATCAGGATCATTGTTAATTCCGCACCCGAAAAAGAAAAAGAAGACTGCTGGAAGGTTTATTCGATGATCACCGATGAATACACGCCTTCACCGGAAAGGCTGCGCGACTGGCTAAGCAATCCCAAAAGCAATGGGTATGAAGCATTGCATACAACCGTGATGGGGCCTCAGGGGAAGTGGGTGGAAGTACAGATCAGGACCAAGCGGATGAATGAGATCGCCGAAAAAGGTTTGGCCGCGCACTGGAAATACAAGGAAGGAGCCAGCGATGAAAGCAGGTTCGATAAATGGTTCAGCCAGATCAGGGAAGTGATCACGAGCCAGGACGTGGACTCGGTCGACTTCCTTCACGATTTTAAAAGAAGTTTTCTTGCAGAGGAAATTTATATCTACACGCCGAAGGGCGATGTGAAAATGCTTCCCGTAAGTGCAACGGCGCTCGACTTCGCCTTTGCGGTGCACAGTGAAGTAGGCATCAAATGCATTGGCGCCAAGGTGAATCACAAACTGGTCCCTATCAGCCATAAATTAAGAAGCGGCGACCAGGTGGAGATCATCACCTCCAACAAGCAAAAGCCTTCCGACGACTGGCTTAATTTTGTGGTTACCGCAAAAGCGAGAAGCAAGATCAAAGATTCGCTAAAGGAAGAAAAGAAAGCCGTAGCCGAAGAAGGCAAGTATACGGTGCAGCGGAAGATCGAGGGCATGGGTGCCGCATTCAACCAGCACAATATTGATGAACTGGTAACTTATTATAAGCTCAGCGCCCCGCTCGAGCTCTATTACCAGGTCGCGATCAAGAATAATGACCTGAAAGAACTGAAGGAGTTCAAAGTGATGGGCGACAGGCTGGAAGCACCAAGGCCTGTGCGGCTCCCGGAGATCAAACCTGAGACCTATCATCCCGCCATAACAAAAAAAGATACGGAGCTTATCATTTTTGGCGAAAGCAGCGACAAGATCATGTATACGCTGGCCAATTGCTGCAAGCCCATCCCCGGTGATGACGTGTTTGGATTTGTAACGACAGGTAAAGGTCTCACCATTCATCGTACCAACTGTCCCAATGCAGCCAAGCTGCTTGCGAATTATGGCCACAGGATCGTAAAAACCAAATGGGCCAAAAACAAGGAGATCTCGTTCCTCACCGGTCTCAAGATCATCGGCATGGATGATGTGGGTGTGGTTAACAAGATCACGACCATTATCAGCGGTGACCTGAAGATCAATATTTCGGCCATCACCATCGAATCGAAAGAAGGGTTGTTCGAAGGATCCATTAAACTTTTCGTACACGACAAGGAAGAACTGGATGAACTCGTGAACCGTCTGAAGAACCTCAATGGGATCCATTCAGTCGAGCGTTTTGAAACGGACGCCGTTTAGTCACCACCAATGAATATCTCCGATAGAATTTTCCCCAGCAGACCTGAATAAAAATAATCCGGCAATCTGGAAGGGCCGGAATAGGTGGAATTTTTTACCCGTACATTTGCCAGCGTCAATAAGAAAATATGGTGGATGTAATTCTCGGTTTGCAATGGGGCGACGAAGGGAAAGGAAAGATCGTTGATTATTTTGCTTCGGACTATGATGTGATCGCCCGTTTCCAGGGCGGACCCAATGCCGGTCATACTTTATACGTTGGTCCTGAAAATAAAAAAATCGTTTTGCACCAGATTCCATCGGGTGTTTTTCACCAGGGAACCGTGAACCTGATCGGGAACGGCGTAGTGCTTGATCCGGTAACATTGCGCAGGGAATCGGACGCCGTTGCCGCCTTCGGGGTCGACCTCAAAAAGAATCTTTTTATTTCTGAGCGCACACATCTTATTCTTCCTACGCACAGGGCGCTTGATAAAGCGGCCGAACTGTCGAAAGGAAATGAAAAGATCGGTTCCACACTGAAGGGTATCGGACCGGCTTATATGGACAAGACTGGCAGGAATGGCCTCAGGGTAGGAGACCTCCTCAATAAAAGCTTTATCACTTCTTACATCAAGCTGCGCCTGAAGCACCAGAAACTCCTCGATAATTATAATTTCAGTGAAGACATTTCTTCGTGGGAAGAAGAATTTTTTGAAGCCGTTGAATTTTTGAAGACCCTGAATATTGTGAATGGTGAGTACTTCATTAATGAAAAGATCAATGGCGGAAAAAAAGTATTGGCCGAAGGCGCACAGGGCAGCATGCTCGATATTGATTTCGGCACATTCCCATTCGTCACTTCGAGCAATACCATTTCCGCCGGTGTATGCAATGGACTCGGCGTGGCGCCGCAAAAGATCAGGGAGGTCATTGGCGTATCAAAGGCCTATTGCACAAGAGTAGGCGGTGGCCCGTTCCCTACAGAGTTGGATGATGAAACGGGGGAAAAGCTGAGAAAGATCGGAAGTGAATTTGGCGCCACGACCGGCCGTCCCAGAAGGTGCGGCTGGATGGACCTGGTAGCTTTGCAATATGCCTGCATGCTGAATGGTGTCACGCAGCTCGTGATCACAAAGGCCGACGTGCTGGATGCGTTTGAAGAATTGAAGGTGTGCACCGCTTACGACATCAATGGGAAAAAAGAATCCATGATCCCTTTCCAGATGCTGCACGCCACCATAAAACCCTTCTATGAATCTTTCCCCGGCTGGAAATCGGAAAGTTCCCAGATCAGGGATGCCGGAAAACTACCCGCTGCTATGAAATCGTAT
>DATMHB010000121.1:0-3975 GCA_035555175.1 Flavisolibacter sp.
GATGGCCTTACGATTGAGAACTGCGATTTCAGTTACAATTACCGGCAGCACCTGAATAGCACGCAGGAGAAGGAAGACCTGTCCGACTGGATGAGTTACCACAATAACGAGAACGACGAATGGTTGCGTTATGGAGCCGGCATGTACCTGAAAGACTGCGCCAATTCCATTGTTTCGAATTGCAGGGTTACGGGCGGGCAGAATGCGCTCATGATGAAATCTTGCAGCCGCATGCAGGTATACAACAATGATTTCTCATTTAATTCCGGTATAGGCCTCGGAATGTACCGTTGCAGCGAAAATAAAATTCTGTACAACCGCATCAATTTTAATGTACGCGGCTATAGCGACGGGGTGTACAACCGCGGGCAGGACAGTGCCGGAATCCTGGTATATGAGCAAAGCAGCAATAACCTGTTTTATAAAAATTCGGTTACCCATGGAGGTGATGGTTTCTTTCTGTGGGCAGGACAGACCACGATGGATACAGGCCAGGGAGGCTGCAACGATAATATCGTGGCGGGAAACGATTTCTCCTATGCGCCCACAAATGGAGTGGAAGCTACATTCAGCAGAAATAAGATCATACGGAACAGGATATTCGAATGTGATCATGGGATCTGGGGGGGCTACAGCTTTCAAACAGATATCAGTGGTAACCAGTTCCGTCACAACCGAATCGGCATTGCCATAGAGCATGGGCAAGACAACCGGATCCACCATAATCTTTTCCTTGAAGACGGCGAAGCCATCCGGCTATGGTCGAACCGGCAGCAGCCTGCCGACTGGGGCTATGCAAAATACCGTGATACAAGAAGCAGGGGCTACGTGCTGGTTGGCAACAGCTTCAATCATAATAAAACGATCTTTCATTTCTGGGCCACTGATTCTCTCAGGATATTTGGCAACAGGATGGCGTTTTATGATGATGAATTCAGGATTGATTCCAGTGTAACCAGGCTCGATACCACAATAGATGAAGAATTGAATTATGTCCTGTCCGAAGAATTGGAAGTGAAGGATCTCCCCGCCATCAGGCCTGCTGATCCGTTCCGGGGTCTTGGTAAGCTGGCCGGCAGAAAAAATATTCGCATGACCGAATGGGGCCCTTATGATTTTCAGTATCCGCTGTTGTGGAATACGAATCCAGCCGACACATCGGGTATCATGGAATTTGAAGTGCTGGGACCCAAGGGAAGATGGACGATCCAATCGGTTAAAGGGGTGGAGCAGGCATCAAGAATGTCGGACACGTTTCCTTCCAGATTCCAGGCAAAAAAAATTCCCGGATACGGCACCGACATCGAAATCGTCGCTTCCTACGCCGGGCCCGGTTATACAGACCAGTTCGGCAGGCGCGTTGCTGCAGGGACTGCCCTCCCATTCCGTTTCAAGAAATTTTTTCAGCCGGTGATTTTTTCTGTCAGCTGGTTTGCATTTGATTCTACAACCAATCCGATCCATACAAATTATCTGGAGACGATCAAGACCCTTCGACCTTTCAAGATCGTTTCGACGGACCGGCTCGACTATGCCTGGTGGGGAGGGATTGAGGTGGAAGGAAGAAAATACCCTCAGTTCCTGACCATTGCCGATGGCAGCGCGGAGATGGCGGCCGGCGAATACGAGCTCAGCGTCACCTGGGATGATGCGGTACGCCTGTATGTCGACGGGCAAAAACTGGTTGATGAATGGAACCCATCTTTGTACAGGTTCGATGAATCGCCCAATAAAAAGGTGCGGGTGAGGCTTGCGGCGGGCAGGCATCAGTTCAGGGTGGAACACGTGGAGCTCGGAGGGTTTGCGACCCTTTCCTTAAAGATCGCAAAAGTCAGTTGAGACCGCACGAGACGCGGAGGCTGATGAACCATAAGGGAATAGAATGAGGGTTAATTGTTATGGATGCGAACAAGATTAACGGAAATACGGCCGTATTAGAGGTTTCTTCACAAAAATTCTTTTTTAAAGTTTTGTCAGTTTAGACCATGGGCCTATCTTTGCGCTCCCAAATCCTGGACATCTGTAGCCGGCGTCGAGGAAAAAATCTGGGGAAGGACGTATGTCACAGAGAATCAGAATCAAATTACAGTCTTACGATCACAACCTGGTTGACAAATCAGCTGAGAAAATTGTGAAGACTGTCCGCAGCACGGGTGCAGTAGTAACAGGACCCATTCCTCTTCCTACGCGTAAAAAGATTTTTACGGTTTTGCGTTCACCTCACGTGAATAAAAAGAGCCGCGAGCAGTTTCAACTGGCAACGCACAAGCGCTTGCTTGATATTTATACGTCTTCTTCGAGAACGGTTGATGCGCTGTCGAAGCTCGACCTGCCGTCGGGCGTTGAAGTTGAGATCAAGGCGTGACGGTTTACGCCGAAGGCTGGGCGAAAGTGCAAGGATCGTCTCTTTCGGGTGATGATCTTCGATAAAAAAAGTTCTTATACAAAATATTCATCTCTCAATCCCGACGATGCTGTTGGGAGAAAAGAGCTCTGAAAAATTCAATGCAGAAACGGATAGCAATATCCGGTCTGCGATTACATATAAACAAGCCCTTCGAGGTTTGTTTGTCACCGGTACTTCTGTCATCCACCGTAGCGTAGCGAAGGTGGACATTCGCAAAAAGGCGGATACCGGAGCTTCGCTGTGCCAAAGGGCACGTCCACGCTGAAGCTCCGGCGCGCAAAAGAAAAGGTCGGATGATGAACCAGGATTGAAGACCCAGATTCCGTGGGTACTGTCTTGTATAACCTTGCGGGGAAAAACCGTAAGAAAATGAAAGGAATCATTGGAAAAAAAATTGGGATGACCAGCATCTTCGATCCGAGCGGCAAACAAACTGCCTGCACTATTATCGAAGCTGGTCCCTGCATTGTTACTCAGGTAAAGACGCAGGAAACAGATGGCTATAACGCCCTCCAGGTCGCATTCGGCGATAAGAAAGAAAAGCACACTTTAGCTGCAGAGAAGAATCACTTCGCAAAGGCCAATACTCCGGCCAAGAAATGTGTCAAGGAATTCAGAAACTTTTTTCAGGAAAAAAATATTGGTGATGCCATTACGGTGGACATTTTCACTGAAGGTGAAAAAGTTGACGTTGTTGGCGTTACAAAGGGTAAGGGTTTCCAGGGTGTTGTAAAGCGCCATGGATTCCACGGTGTGGGTGAAGCATCTCACGGTCAGCACGACCGCCAGAGGGCCCCGGGTTCTGTGGGTGGATCATCATATCCGAGCCGCGTATTCAAGGGAATGCGCATGGCGGGACGGATGGGAACCGACAGGGTAAAGCTGAAAGGCCTCAAGGTGGTTAAGATCTTCGCCGACAAAAACTACATATTGGTAAGTGGTTCTGTTCCGGGCCACAATGGTTCAATCGTTTTAATCCAGAAGTAATCATGCAACTGAAAGTTTTAAACATACAAGGCAAAGAAACAGGCAGAACTGTTGAACTCCCAGAGGAGATATTCGGAATCGAACCGAACAACCATGCCATTTACCTGGCCGTTAAGCAATACCTGGCCGCACAACGTCAGGGTACGCACAAGGTGAAGACCCGAGCCGAGGTACAGGGTGCCAGCCGCAAGCTGCACCGCCAAAAAGGTACCGGCGGATCGCGTAAGGGTAATATCCGTAACCCGCTGTATAAGGGTGGTGGTACGGTATTCGGCCCCAAGCCTCACAAATATGAAATCAAGTTGAACCGCAAGGTGAAAGACCTTGCGAAGATGTCGGCCCTGGCACATAAGGCCAAAGCCAATTCTATCGTTGTGGTGGAAGATGTGAACCTTGATGCGCCGAAAACAAAAACATTCATGAATATTCTGAACAGCCTCAAGGTTGGCGACAAGAAGCTGATGTTCGTTGTTCCTGAATATAACGATAACGTATACGTGAGCTCACGCAATGTTCCGTCTGTATTGACAACACTGATGAGCGACGTGAACACGTATGACCTGGTGAATTCAGAAGTGCTG
>DATMHB010000122.1:0-2991 GCA_035555175.1 Flavisolibacter sp.
CGGTGTTGCGATGGGTCTCATCACCAAAGAGGGAAAGTTTGCAGTTTTGACCGATATCCTTGGCGACGAAGATCACCTGGGTGACATGGACTTCAAGGTAACCGGCACAAGGGAAGGGATCTGTGGTATCCAAATGGATATTAAGGTAGACGGGCTTTCCATGGAGGTGATGAGCCAGGCCCTCGAGCAGGCACGCCGTGGCCGCATGCACATTCTCGATGCCATGTATAATTGCATTCCTCAGGCACGTCCCGACGTGAAGCCGCATGCACCGCGAATGGTGAAGATGTTCATCGACCGTGAGTTCATCGGGGCGGTAATCGGCCCTGGCGGTAAGATCATTCAGGAGATCCAGCGCGAGACGGGCACAACCATCAATATTGAAGAGAAAAACAATATGGGTGAGGTCAGCATTTTCGGAACCGAGAAAGAAAAAGTTGATCGCGCTTACAATTGGGTAAAAGGTATCGTCGCTGTGCCGGTTGAAGGCGATGAATACGAAGCCACGGTGAAATCGATCATGCCCTACGGCGCATTCGTAGAATTCCTTCCAGGCAAGCAGGGACTGCTACATATATCGGAGGTGAGCTGGAAGCGCCTTGAAACTTTGGAAGGCGTTTTGAACGAAGGTGACAAGGTGAAGGTAAAACTTACCGGCACTGATCCGAAGACCGGCAAATTCAAATTATCGAGAAAGGTTTTGTTACCAAAACCTGAAGGCATGTCTAATGATGGCGGCGGACGTCGTGAAGGCGGAGGTTTCAGAGAAGGCCGGAGAGATGACGGACGGCGCGACGATCGCAGGCAGGGCGAAAGACCTAAGTTTGAGCGCAATCAAAACAGCGGCAATGCAGGACAGGAGCAAAGAAAAGAAGACGGCGCGCAGAACGAACAATAATCATTAACAAATCATAATGAAGGCTGTCTGTTGACAGCCTTTTTGATTTATATGGCAACCATTCAGATCAGTATTGAAGCAAATGAAGCGCAACAGGAGCTCCTTATCAGTGCGCTCAGTGATTATGGCGCAGAAGGATTCGAACAAACGGCCGACTTGCTCATTGCCTATTTCCCGGAACAGAATTTCAACAGTTATGATGTAAATGAAATTCTAAAAAGTTTTGTCGCCCATTCTACAACCATTGAAGAACAAAACTGGAATGCCGTATGGGAAAGCAATTTCCAGCCCGTGGAAGTAGGCCGGTTTTGCAGGGTTCGCGCCGCGTTCCATGAAACAAAGGCAGGGTTCGAACACGAAATCATCATCACTCCAAAAATGAGCTTTGGAACAGGACATCATGCCACGACTTTTATGATGATCGAGCAGATGAGCAGGCTGGATTTCGACGGCCGTCGTGTATTCGATTTTGGTACCGGCACCGGGATTCTCTCCATCCTCGCAGAACAACTTGGCGCTGCGTCGGTTCAGGCGATCGATGTTGACCACTGGAGTATTGAAAATGCACATGAAAATGTTTTGCGTAATCATTGCTCCCGGATATCGTTATCGCTGACTAGTACGGTCCCTGCCGGGCCGTTCGATATCATATTGGCAAATATTAACAGAAATGTGATCGTTCAATATTTGTCGCAATTAAACAATGCTTTGGGTGATGGATATCTGTTATTAAGCGGACTACTCGGTGCAGATGAGCATGAAATTGTTGATGCTTGTGAACAGGAAGGGCTCCATTTCATTCAACGGGCTGAAAAAGGTCAGTGGATTTCCCTATTGTTTATGAAGGGAATATGAAGATGGGATTAAAATAACATTAACTCCTGATGAATTTATGTTATTTTTGTCAACCAACTTTAACCCAATCATTCTATGAATGAAGTGCTTTTCATTATCCTGGCCTATTTAATAGGAAGCATTCCTACTGCCGTCTGGGTAAGTAAATTCTTCTTCGACATTGACATCCGCGACTACGGAAGCGGAAACTCAGGTGCCACAAATACCTATAGGGTCCTTGGTTCAAAATGGGGCACACTGGTGATGATCGTTGACATGATCAAGGCCATCGTTGCGGTCAAACTTGCATTTTTTCTTCCTTATTCTTTTGAAAGTGACATTTACCTGGTCAATATGCAGCTGGGCCTCGGTCTTGCTGCTGTGTTAGGGCACATTTTTCCCATTTGGGCCGAATTCCGTGGAGGAAAAGGTGTAGCCACGCTGTTCGGGATGGTCCTGGGTATCCAACCCAATGTGGCTCTTTGCTGCGTCGGCGTTTTCATTCTTGTTTTATATGTGACCCGTTGGGTGTCATTGAGTTCAATACTGGCAAGTATTGCATTTCCGGTTTTCATTCTTGTCATATTTAATGAACCTGAAAAGCTTTACAGAGTATTTGCCATCACCGTCGCACTGCTCGTTTTGCTTACACATCAAAAAAATATTACCCGCCTCCTGAAGGGTAGTGAGAGCAAGGTTCCCATTCTCAAACACAGGGACAAGAGAAGGCAAAAAAATCGCAAATAAGTTTTCATAGGATTAACCTAAAGATTATACACCCGGGCTCGCTTCCGGCGTTTTGGTATAATCATTGAATTCTCTTTAAAAAACCTTAGCGATGATACGGAAAATAACCAGCTTATTTTTGATTGCCACAGCTTTTGTGGCATGCTCCACTAATCCTGTGACCGGAAGGAAACAATTCAAACTCGTTTCAGAACAGGAAGTACAGGCAATGGCCACCCAGGAATATCAGCAATTTCTTTCAACCAACAAAGTAGTCAGCCCCTCTGCGGATCGGGATGCGGAGATGGTTAGAAGGGTAGGACAGAGAATTGCAAACGCCGTTACCAATTATTATAATCAAAAAGGCCTAGGCAACTCCCTGGAGGGCTACAAATGGGAGTTCAACCTCGTGAACAGCAAGGAAGTAAATGCCTGGTGCATGCCCGGAGGAAAAGTTGTTGTTTATACCGGCCTTCTGCCGATCAGCCAGAATGAAGCCGGTCTTGCTGTGGTAATGGGCCACGAGATCTCTC
>DATMHB010000123.1:0-4517 GCA_035555175.1 Flavisolibacter sp.
AAGGTCCGTTGCTGCTGGCAGCCAATCATCCAAACTCTTTTCTCGATGGAATTATTCTGACAACGCTGTTTGAACACCCGGTATATTCACTCGCAAGGGGCGATGCTTTCAAGAACAGGATACTGGACAGGATCCTGCGAAGGATAAAGCTACTGCCCGTTTACAGAACCAGTGAGGGCGTAGGAAACCTGGGTGAAAATTATACCACCTTCGCCTCCTGCCGCAAAGCCTTCGAAGAAGGCGGCATCGTACTCATATTCAGCGAAGGAAAATGCGAGAATGAATGGCATCTGCGCCCGTTGAAAAAAGGAACCGCGCGACTAGCCATTACTTCGTGGCAGCAGGGAATCCCGCTCAGGGTCATTCCTACCGCTTTTAATTATAGCTCCTTCAGAGATTTCGGGAAAGAAGTGCACCTGTATTTCGGAGAAGAGATAGATCCCGCTTTCCTGCAGCAGGAAACAACGGAAGGAAGGCAGCTGCTTGCTTTCAATGAAAGATTGAACCATCAGCTGGGACAAATGGTATATGAGATCGATCCTGCTGATGTAGACACGATCAGGGGCCGCTTTAACGTGAGAATTACGCCTGCATTTTATATGTTGCTGCTTCCCGCCATTGCAGGCTGGATCTTGCATGCTCCATTATTTTACCCTTTAAAGTTTTTTACCAGACGACATTTTAAATCCAGCGACCATTATGATTCAGTGCTCACTTCGCTGCTTTTTTTATCGTATCCGTTTTATATACTCGTCGTGTCTTTGATCTCTTTTAGCATCACACCTTTGTTAGGTGTGGCGCCCCTTGTAGTCTTGCCTTTTTCAGCATGGGCACTGGTGCAGGTGAAATACCAGCTGGGGATATAATTTGTCGAAACGGATTCGAAGATAGAACACACCTGAAAGGGGCCGGCCTTTCACATTTGTGCCGGCAGCTCAAAGACTGGCAGTTTGCAAAAAAATTTCTGATCAGGTAACCCGAATCGCGTTGATGACTGAACAAGGCGACCAAGTGGAAGGTGGCGCACAGCTATAAGGTTTAAAGACCTGGAAGGTTGCGGTTCACATTATGAACAGCATGGCGGTCTTACCGGTTGATCTTTCACACGCGCAGGCTGATTTTTAAAATCCTGTTGAGGTTATTGCCTTTCTGGGGCTCGTACATAGCGCCGCTTAATGACCCTGGTTGATCCTGCATGTTTACAAAAAGAAAAATCTTTAACTAGAACCGGGTGTAACCGGATTTTGAGATGTAAAGTTTTTCGCGACTTTCATTCAGCTGGAAGGTTTTAAAGACCTTGCAGGTCTTTGCGATCAGCCACAGTAACTAATTTTACAAAAACTACTGCTATGGTACTTATTGTTCTTGGCGTGATCGTTTTGATTATTGCCCTGGCGCTTCGCTCCGTTCCTAATCTTTCCGGCTTCGCCCGTGTGGGAACTATTGTTGCCATCGGATTCATCTTACTCGGCATCGTCACCAGCAGCTTCGTGCAGATCGATGCGGGCCAGGTCGGCGTAACAAAATTATTTGGCAAGGTGCAGCCCGACGTCTTGCCAAGCGGGCTGCACATGATCAACCCCCTTTATGAAGTTGAACGCATGGATGTGCGTACGCAGAACTATACCATGAGCGGCATTAACGACGAAGGGCACAAAACTGGTGATGATGCTATCCGGGTGCTCACCGCGGACGGACTTGAAGTGACCATCGACCTCACCGTGTTGTACCGTGTCATACCGAACGAAGCACCGAGGATCGTAAGGGAGACAGGTATCAACTATGAAGATAAGATCGTTCGTCCTATTGCGCGTACGCGCATCCGCGACAATGCTGTGTACTATGAAGCCGTAGCGTTGTTCTCCACCAAGCGTGATGAATTTCAGAACAGGATCTTCAAAGGGATTGAAACGGATTTTAAGGGAAGAGGTCTACTGCTCGAAAACCTGCTGGTAAGGAACATTACACTGCCAGCAGCTGTGAAGGGCACCATCGAACAAAAAATACAGGCGGAACAAGAGGCGCAAAAAATGCAATTCATTTTGCAGAAGGAAAGGCAGGAGGCCGACCGCAAACGAGTGGAGGCGCAGGGTATTGCAGACTATCAGCGCATCATCAGCGAAAGTTTAACCGACAGGCAGTTGCAGTACGAACAAATAAAAGCGATGAAGGAGATGGCGACGTCGCAAAATGCAAAGATCATTATGATGGGTAGCAAGGGTGCGCCCGTTATCCTTGACGCAAAGCAATAATCGAAAAATAACATGTAGTGCTGTTCATTACAACGACAAAAAAATCCCGGCGCTGATGGCCGGGATCAATATATTCGGGGAAATGTCTTAGCCCAATGCTACGCGTTTGAACTCCGTGATCTTCAGATCAGGGCTAACGCTCTTCAGGTAGTCACCAACAGTTTTAGAACTGTCCTTCACAAAAGCCTGAGCGGTCAATGTGCTTTCCTTGAAGAAGGCATTTAATTTTCCTTCTGCAATTTTCGACATCATCTCTTCAGTCTTCCCCGCCATTTTCGGATCCTGCTTCATCTGCTCCATCACGATATCCTTTTCACGCTTTACTACTTCAGCGGGAACCGAAGCTGAATCCACAGCCACCGGGTTCATTGCTGCGATCTGCATCGCAATATCCTTTCCTGCTTCGCCGGCATCTTTATTAAATCCAACCAGCACACCCATGCGGTAAGCACCGTGGATATAAGAAGCAACATAAGGAGCTTCTACCCTTTCGAAGCGGGCAACACCGATCTTCTCGCCAATGGATGCAAGTTTATCGTTGATAAGGTCGGAAACTTTTGCGCCGTTGATCGTTACTTCATTCAATTCCTCTGCGGTTTTTACATTGTTTTTTACAGCAGCATCGGCGATGCCCTGAGCAAAGGCTACGAAATCAGCATTTTTCGAAACGAAATCAGTTTCACTTGAGATGGTAATGATAAAGCCGGTCTTATTATCGGCTGTAGTTTTTGCGATTACCACACCTTCTTTTGCTTCACGGTCGCTGCGTTTTGCAGCTACTTTCTGGCCTTGCTTGCGCAGCCAGTCGATCGCAGCTTCAAAATCTCCGCCGGTTTCCGTAAGCGCCTTGCGGCAATCCATCATACCAGCACCAGTAGCCTGGCGCAATTTATTTATATCCTGTGCCGTAATTGTTGCAGTAGACATAAGATTCAATTTGATAATTAATTAATCCGGAAAAAGGTCCGTCCCTTTCATCCATTACACCCGATAGAGATCAGTCATCAAGCCATGCATGCAAGGCACAATGGCTGCAACTTATCTTCCACCACCCGGGCGACGCTGTGCACCACCGCCGCCGCCTTGAGGCGTACGACGACGTTGACCGCCGCCACCCGCGCCTGGCCCACGGCCAGGGCCGCCACCGCGATTCGCTCCACCGCCCTGGCGTCCACGTCCACGGCCACCTTCAGCCTGTGCTTCGGCTTCCAGTCGGGCAGCTCTTTTTTCATTTTCCTGCTCTGCTGCTGCGTCGTCACCTTCTTCATCTTTTGCAGCCTGGCGTTCAGCAAGACCTTCCGCAATGGCTGCGGTGATATAGTTGGTGATGATGGCAATTGATTTTGTTGCGTCGTCGTTAGCGGGAATAGCGAAGTCAACGCGGTTAGGATCGCAGTTGGTATCGACTACGCCGAAAGTTGTAATGTTGAGCCTTTTTGCTTCAGCCAGTGCAATATGCTCATGGCCGATATCCACGATGAACAGCGCAGCTGGCACACGTCCGAGCTGAGCGATACCACCGAGAACTTTTTCCATCTTGTCCTTATCTCTGCTGAGGGTAAGACGCTCTTTCTTAGTGATGGAATCAAATGAGCCGTCGCCCAGCATTTTTTCAATGCTCTGCATTTTCTTTACGCTCTTTCGAACCGTGTTGAAATTGGTAAGCATACCACCCAGCCAGCGCTCGGTAACATATGGCATGTTAACACGCTGCGCGCATTCGGTTACAATATCCTTTGCCTGCTTTTTTGTGCCGACGAAAAGGATCTTTTTGCCGCTGCGGGCGATTTGCTTCAGGGCTGCCGCAGTTTCCTGCATCGCCTCTGTTGTTTTATTAAGGTCAATGATGTGAATACCTTTCTTTTCTGCGAAAATGTAAGGCAACATCTTTGGATTCCACTTCTTCTTCAGGTGACCGAAATGAACACCTGCTTCAAGGAGTTGTTGTTGCAAGGAAGTGTTTTGTTCCATTTTTTATTTTGCTTTTTGCTGGATCGCGTTTATTGAATTTGTTTGGCTGAGGTGCAAACACCAACAGCTTTTTGTTTTAGCGTTTAGAGAACTGGAAGCTTCTGCGTGCTTTCTTCTTACCGAATTTCTTCCGCTCCACGGAACGTGGATCACGCTTCAACAATCCCGCAGCTTTCAGCGTGGGACGCAGGTCAGGATTCACTTCCACCAGTGCGCGGGCAATGCCCAGCATGGCAGCTTCAGCCTGTCCTTTCAAACCACCACCGGCAGCATTGATCTTTACATCGAACTTGT
>DATMHB010000124.1:0-2759 GCA_035555175.1 Flavisolibacter sp.
GAAGCTTATAATTTTTACAAAAAGCAGGCGCAGAAATTCTGGATGAGGCAAAATAAATCGGGGATGGCGATGATAGCGCTCGCCTGCTTCAGAACCGGTGACAATAATACTTATGATGCGATTCTAAAATCGCTCACTGAAACTTCCATGTACAGTGAAGAACTGGGTAGATACTGGAAAGAAAATAGTTTTGGATACAGTTGGAACTGGTGGCATGCGCCCATCGAAACACAATCATTGATCATCGAAGCATTTAGTGAAAGTGGAAAAAACAGAGCGGTTGTCGATGAACTGAGAACCTGGCTGATCAAAGACAAGCAAACGAATAACTGGCGTACTTCACGCGCGACAGCCGATGCATGCTATGCATTGTTGCTAAGGGGCACCGAATGGCTAAGCAACACGCCTGCCGTAGACATACAAATGGGCGGTGCATTGGTCGTTTCCAGCCGCGACACCGCGTTGAGGCCGGAGGCCGGCACAGGCTACGTAAAAAAAACCATCGAAGGCCAGGCAATCAAACCATCGATGGGTTCCATCTCTGTCAGCCTGACATCACAGGGTTCGCCTTCAGATCTGCCGGGATGGGGTGCAGTTTATTGGCAGTACTTCGAGGACCAGGATAAAGTAACCTCTGCCGCCACGCCATTGCGGCTCAATAAGAAATTATCTATTGAAAAAAATACAGACAGGGGTCCGCTATTGGAACCGGTCGGTGAGGGAACAATATTACACGTCGGTGACAGGATGAAAGTGCGCATAGAATTGAGAGTGGATCGCGACATGGACTATGTTCACATGAAAGATATGCGCGCGTCTGCGCTCGAACCGGTGAATGTGCTCAGTGGTTACCGGTGGCAGGGCGGCCTTGGTTACTATCAAAGCACAAAGGACGCCACAACAAATTTCTTTTTCAATTCTCTCAGAAAGGGCACTTATGTATTTGAATATCCACTGACCGTTAATCAGACCGGAACATTCGGCAATGGTATCACCACCATACAATGTATGTATGCACCCGAATTCAGCGCCCATAGCGAAGGCACGACCATCAGGGTAGAGTGACTCTAACAGCGCTATTTTGAAGTTACATACCAGATGCTCAGGTGCCGCCGCCTTCAGAGTGTTTGTGGTCTCGATCAATGCATCGTTTGCGACTATACGTTGTTTGCCACTGCGCGATGTACGTCCATAGCCCGCTCTTTTTGCCCGCATTGTGGGATGAATTTGCAATTCACCGCGCTCCCCTATCTTTGCACATGGCAATAAATAGCTTTATTGAAGGTTTAACATTTGACGACGTTCTGCTCGTTCCCGCTTACTCCGAGATCCTTCCAAGGGATGTGAATATTCAAACCCGGCTGACAAAAGAAATCACCCTTAATGTTCCCATGCTTTCCGCTGCCATGGATACGGTCACCGAGGCCTCGCTGGCCATTGCATTGGCAAGGGAAGGCGGGATCGGCATCCTGCATAAGAATATGTCGCTTGAAAAACAGGCCGATCAGGTGAGAAAGGTAAAGAGAAGTGAGAGCGGCATGATCATCGACCCCATCACGCTTACCATCGATGCCACCATCGGCGATGCGCTCCGCCTGATGAGGGAAAACAGGATCGGAGGTATTCCTATCGTGGACGGAGCCGGGAAGCTTGCCGGCATCCTTACCAACCGTGACCTTCGTTTCGAAGAAGACATGCAGCGAAAGGTGAGCGAAGTGATGACAAAGGAAAACCTGATCACCGCACCCGAGGGAACCGATCTCAAAGGCGCTGAAAGGATCCTGAGGCAAACGAAGATCGAAAAACTCCCGGTTGTCAATAAAAATGGGAAGTTGATCGGATTGATCACTTACCGCGATATTTTACAGGTCACATCATTTCCGAATGCCAACAAAGATCACCTCGGCCGCCTCCTCGTCGGCGCTGCGGTAGGCGTTACCACCGACCTGCAAGATCGCGTTGCGGCCCTGCAACAGGTGGGTGTTGACGTGATCTGCCTCGATAGTGCGCATGGACACTCAAGGGGTATTATTGAAGCCTTAAAATCGGTTAAGAAGAATTTCAAAAATATTCCGGTCATTGCAGGCAATGTGGCCACCACTGAGGGCGCGCAGGCGCTTGTAGATGCAGGTGCCGACGCAGTGAAAGTGGGCATTGGCCCCGGTTCGATCTGCACCACAAGAATTGTAGCCGGTGCGGGCGTTCCGCAACTGACTGCCATCATGCAGGCGAAGGCTGCGCTCGAAAAGAAAAATATCCCGCTCATTGCCGACGGGGGCATACGGTATACCGGTGATATGGTGAAAGCATTGGCAGCGGGTGCCGATTGTGTTATGATGGGAAGCATCTTCGCCGGCACGGAAGAGAGTCCCGGTGATACCATTATTTATGAAGGAAGAAAGTTTAAGGAGTATCGCGGCATGGGTTCCCTCGGGGCTATGTCGGTTGGAAGTAGTGACCGCTATTTCCAGGATCCTGAAGCAGATGTAAAAAAATATGTACCAGAGGGTATTGAAGGCCGCGTGGCATACAAAGGCATGCTAAAAGAGATCGTGTATCAATTTGTTGGCGGGTTAAGAGCCGGAATGGGCTATTGCGGTGCTAAGGACATCAACGCGCTGCAGCAGGCAGGATTTGTGAAGATCACGAACGCGGGCATGAGAGAAAGCCATGCACACGACGTGGAGATCACGAGAGAAGCGCCGAATTATAGCAGGAAGTGAGAATAATGATTGAATGCTAAATGTTGAATGAGGTTT
>DATMHB010000125.1:0-2949 GCA_035555175.1 Flavisolibacter sp.
AAGAACCGATACCAATCAATCCCACAGATGCCAGCAGCCATCCGAAGCTGCTCGACCATGCGAGCGAGAACAGGCCGACCAGCGTGCAGGTCATTCCGGTAGCCAACGAAAATGGCTGAGGTTTTTTATCCGTATAAAATCCAACAAAAGGCTGCAGCAGTGATGCCGCTAATTGAAACGTAAGTGTGATCAGGCCTACCTGGGCAAAGTTGAGATGGAAACTATTTTTGACCACAGGATAGATAGAAGGGATGAGCGATTGAATCGTATCATTCAGCAAATGAGAAAAGCTGATCGTTAATAAAATAGAATAAACAGTTCGCTCTGCCAGGTTCTTCGTCAGTGCTACCGCGGGCTCTTCAATTCTTTGCTCCATGAAGATTTTTTAGAGCAACAAAACTAGGCCTGGAATCGCAATCGCAGATAAGAAAAAGATGAGTGGCCATCTACATCCGGTCGACGGAATTTAAACGGCAACAAAGGACTTGTCGGCGCCGGCCAATTGCCTTCCTCCTTTGGGTGATTCGGGGTCTTTGCGTTTAGGCCTTTTATGTGCTGACAAAAAGAAGTTGTTGGCGAAAGCACCAACAACATTAGTAAAACTTTGTTCCTGAATGGACATTGCCCATTATGTCACCCTGATTATCCCCGTCAGGACTTCCTGCTTTTTTCGCTCATATGAAGCACGGTCCCTTTCGAGGGCATATCCAGTGCGGTGAGAGCCTTGCCTTTTGGCGTCAGGTCGGAAGAATAGAAAAGGCTCAGCGCGGCATTCGTTTGTGCTTCTACCTGCAACAATTCCTTAACCGGAATTGACATGCCCCCATCTTTCCCTGACGCGTCGGCAAACTGCCATTCCTTCATTACTTTGCCCTGTTCATTGCGCAAAGAAAGTTTCCTGCCTTTCCCAATGGTGCCGCAATGGCTATAAAAAACGATGAGCTGGTCGGCCGCATTGGCTTTTGTGAGGTGCAGGCTTTTTATGGCCAGTGGCTGGGTGGAATATTGCTTCATCAACAGTTGCTTGTTCAGGTAGATTTCATAAATATCACCGCCCGGCCTGAAGGCGAAGAAAGAAAGAGAAAGAATGGCAAACGATGCCAGCGTAATTAAGCGACGATGCAATTGCTGTTTCATAAAAAACGATTTGGTGAATAAGGACAAAGAGAGCAAGGATATATGGACTTTTTTTGACCGCTTGATAAGGCGGAGGAATTACTTGATGTGTTGCAGGAACCCTGTGGGATCACCCCATTTTAAATAGGTCATGGGCGAAGTATAAGGTTGGCCAAACCGCGCTGGTTGGCCTCCGGCCGACCTTAACAAACTAAAAAGAGTTTTTTCGAACCAGATTTTATACCTTCATCGCTTTAACAGCAGTTGAAGATTCTATCAGCGGCTTGTTCCCTACTAACCTACTTACCTCATTCAATCTGTCATATGGAGCGCCGCAACGCCACGCATGATTAGGAAGAAATTCCTTCTAATAAATTCATAAACATAAAACTATAATGAGCGATTTCACTAAAACGATTAAGGGTATCCCTTTTAATTTCCGCGGCTTTAAGGAACGAGGCGACCAGGTATATCAGGTAAGCGCCGATACCCACCATTTCAAGATGACCAGCGATGATGAAGGCAACTGGGGGATCTGGCAACAGGTACCTGCCTGGATCAAGGCCCTCGAAGGCGAACTCGAAAAAGCCATCGAAGAACAGGCACGTTAATCTCCACGCATTCACTTCCTCCCGCAGGTTCATCGAGCACTTCTTCGGAAACGGCCTACCTTGTGATCAAATCAAACAAAATGCTTCTGAATCTATCCAGGCACTTTCGCTTCCGCAGGGATAGCGCAGCGTATGATGTAGATTACCTGTTCACCAAAGATGCCGACAATGATCGGCATCCCCCGCAACTTTGCCTGGTATTGAACATCAAAGTGAACGACAATCCCGAAGTAGTGCACACGATCATTAAACCAACTTCGGTGTTGTACCAGTCGAACGAGGCCATTGAAAAAATGATAGAAGAGGAAACACTTTCTTTCCTTTGAGATCAATCATTTCATGATAAGGCTATGCTGACCGCCGCATTTCATTATCGCACCCGGAAGTCAGGCGCAATGTGAAAGCATATGACTGGCAATGCGGGAGAAATACGAAACATTGTTCGGCTTGGTGATCATTTCCACGCCCAGCTTCTGGAACATGGCCTTGTCCTGCGGATTCTCGCTTGAGGTAAAAACAATAATCGAAACACGATCGAATGTAGGATCGTCCTTGATTTTTTGAAAGGTTTGCCGTCCGTCCAGCACAGGCATATTGATATCAAGTACTACGAGACAGGGAAGGTCTTCTGGATGGCTGCGCAGGCCATTGAGATAATCCAATGCCTCCATCCCATTTTCTGCACATACCACTTGTGTAGCCGGATTCAATTCATTGATCGCCTCGGCCAAAAATTCCCTGTCATCTGCATCATCGTCCACATACAAAACGGTGCGCGGCGCTAATACCATATACGAAAATTGTAGATCAAAATTATTAATTAACAGCGTTCAAGCATCATTTTTCATGCCATGCGCAGCGTCGTCTGGAAGCAGGATGCTCACCGTGGTTCCTTTGCCCGGCACGGTATCGATCGAAATCATCCCTTCATGATTGTCAATGATCTTTTTGCAAAGCGAAAGTCCGAGGCCCAGGCCGCTCTGTTTGTGCATCCGTTTAAAAAGCTCAAAAGCCTCGTCCTTGAATTCCGCGGCAAAGCCGATGCCGTCATCATTAATATCAATTTGAAAAAAGGGCGCATACCGGTATTTGCCTTCGATGTTACGGAAGCGGTTCTTCATTAACCGTTTTGCCTCGAACTTGATTTTTGCCCTGGTGCCCTCTTTTCTAAACCGGATGGCGTTCTCGAACAATTGATAAAAAAGCAAATGCATCTGATCCC
>DATMHB010000126.1:0-3651 GCA_035555175.1 Flavisolibacter sp.
TGGTCCGAACTGCTAACGTCTATTGCCGCCGCTTACAAAGAAAACAAAAAAGAATTGCTGCAACAGGCGGAGCAGCTCACCGGGCACCTTCAGGTGTCGAATTCATTTGGGATCGCAGCCGGGGGCGATGCCCTTTTTGAGCCCTCCAGGATGGATGAGGCATTTCAAAACATCATGAAGTCGGCAGACAGGGAATGGGGCGGATTTGGCAGAGCGCCAAAATTCCCCCAAAGCTTTACGATCAATTTTCTTTTGCAGTATGGCCACCTGCGCAAAAACAATGAAGCGGTTGAGCAGGCTATATTGAGCCTTGACAAAATGATACAGGGCGGTATCTATGACCAGATTGGTGGTGGCTTTGCACGATACTCTACTGACAATGAGTGGCTCGCACCCCATTTTGAAAAGATGCTTTATGATAATGCTCTTCTGATAATTTCCCTGTCGGACGCATACCAGCTCACCCGCAAGACGCT
The DNA here is from genome assembly GCA_035555175.1 of Flavisolibacter sp. Lineage (GTDB taxonomy): Bacteria > Bacteroidota > Bacteroidia > Chitinophagales > Chitinophagaceae > Flavisolibacter. Next base: position 477 of record DATMHB010000126.1, read on the forward strand.
TTACAAAGAGGTGATCATTGAAACGATCGGTTTTATTGAGCGGGAGCTCATGCACAAGGATGGAGGGTTCTTCAGCGCACTGGATGCAGATAGCGAAGGAGAAGAAGGTCGATTTTATGTGTGGGATCTGGAAGAGGTGAACGCCATATTAGGCGCCGATGCTCCAATATTTTCGGCGTGGTTCGATATCACGGAGGCCGGCAACTGGGAGGGAAAGAACATATTGCGCACGAAGCATTCCATCGAAGAGATTGCCAATGCCCATGGAATAACAGCAGGGGAGCTTATTGCGATCGTGAACAACGGAAAAAAATTGCTGCTCGGCAAAAGAGAACAAAGGGTTCGTCCACAGCTCGATGACAAGGTGTTGTTGGGTTGGAACGCCCTGATGAACCTGGCGTGTAGTAACGCCTATGCTGCAACGGGCGAGCGGGGCTACAGAATAATAGCGGAAAAAAATATGGGCTTCCTTTTGGATGTGTTTGCTACAGGAGACGGCTTTCTTCACCATACCTGGAAGAACGGCTCCGCGAAGCATCCGGCCTTCCTGGATGACTGCAGCCTGCTGATTGCCGCACTGATTGAGCTGGCCCAGGTGACCGGCGCCAACAGCTGGCTTGAAACGGCGGCTGATCTGGCAACGATGGTTTTAGACCGCTTTGCAGATGAAGAAAGCCCATTCTTCTTTTTTACGCATAAGGACCAGGATGACATCCTGATCCGGAAAAAAGAGATCTATGATGGGGCCATCCCATCAGGTAATTCAGTTATGGCCTTCAACCTGTACCGCCTTTCCATTTTGCTTGGCCGGCCGGAATGGAGGTCAAGAGCGGAACAGATGGTCAGGGCTGCAGGGGAGGTAGCTATCAAGTATCCTACTTCGTTCGGGGTCTGGTTGTCATTGGTTTATGAAATGGGAAGGGGTACCGATGAGATTGCGATCGTGGGCAGCAGGCCTGAAGATTATCTTCGTGAGATACTGGCCCTCTACATTCCGCATAAAGTCATCATGGCTTCAAACAGCCCGGCGGGTCAGTATCCTTTGCTGGCTGACAAACCAGCAGGTGAAGAAGTGCGTATCTACCTTTGCAGGGATTATGCCTGCCAGCGTCCCGTAAGCTCAATTCAGGCGTTTTTAAGCTTAGTTGAGCGTAAATAATTTTAAATTGATATACAATATATTGGTTTCAAGGACCGTTACTATTTGTACGCCAAAAAAACATTTTGGTACTTGGAAATGAGAAAAAATAATTATAACCTTGTATTACCGTTTACAAAACGTAATAATTGCCCAATACCCTTGAGTATGAAAATGAAAAACCATTACTACACGTTAGTCGCCCTTGCAACGCTGGTGCTTGCAAGCTGCAGTTTCAGCAAAAATAAAGGCGGCAGCTTACCTAATGACGGTCAGCTCCATGGTATTGCACCCGGTAGCAAGTACACGTTACCGAAGCCTCCTGGCATGGTGTTTATCCCGCAGGGAACCTTCCATATGGGTCCTAGTGATGAGGATCCAGCCTATGCCTTTAGTGCCCGCAACCGTTCTATTTCCATTAGTGGCTTCTGGATGGACGCAACAGAGATCACCAACAACGAATATCGTCAATTCGTTTATTGGGTGAGGGATTCTATTGCTGCCAAAAAGATGGGCTATGTAAAAGCTGATGGAGATGGCAATGAGCATGTTGACTGGGCGAAGATGAAGACTGTAAAATGGAACGACCCTAAAATCCTTGAACAATTGTCTGACCTGATCCTGCCTCCCGAAGACCGCATCTTCGGTAAGAAAGAGATCGACCCTGCCAAGCTGGTTTACCAGGTTGAGCGTTTCGACCTTAAAGAAGCAGCGAAAAGGGAAAATGCGAATAAGCCACGCTCTTCCTTTATTGAAAGGTTCCCGGTTCGTGTCTATCCTGACACCCTGGTTTGGATCCGTGACTTCTCGTATTCATATAATGAGCCAATGACCAAGCGTTATTTCTCTCACCCTGCTTTTGGAAATTATCCTGTGGTGGGTGTGAACTGGAAAATGGCTGATGCCTTTTGTAACTGGAGGACGCAATATCTGAATTCCTGGTTAGATTCAAAGAAAAGGTCTCAGGAATCAGACTTCCGTCTGCCTACCGAAGCGCAGTGGGAGTATGCAGCCCGCGGTGGTCGCTCACAATCTATGTTCCCCTGGGGTAACTACTACCTGAGAAATAAGAAAGGTTGCCTGCTGGCCAACTTCAAGCCTGGTCGCGGTAACTATCCTGAAGATGGTGGATTCTATACCGTGCGTGCCGATGCTTACTGGCCTAATGATTATGGTCTGTATTGCATGAGCGGTAACGTAGCCGAGTGGACCTCTTCCATTTACTACGAAGGTTCTTATACATTCCAGCACGATATGAACCCTGACGTTCGTTGGAATGCAAAAGATTCTGATCCTCCCAAGATGAAGCGCAAGGTGATCCGCGGCGGAAGCTGGAAAGATGTAGGTTATTACCTGCAGACAGGTACACGTACTTACGAGTACCAGGATTCCACGAAGTCTTACATTGGCTTCCGTACGGTGATTGATTTACCAGCGCCAACCGGTCGTAAGTAATCTAAAAACTAATTGGAAAGGAGGTTCTAGCAGCCTCCTTTTTAACCTATTCACTTTTATATTGTAAATTTTTAATAACCAACCATTCTTTAAAAAATCAAAAGATTTGTTTTATGGCAGCAGCTATTCCTCCTAAAGTAAGCAAACTGGTAGACGTATTCGTATCTATCGCCGCAGCAGTTGTAATCTGGGGTGCGTTAAGAAAGATCCTTCACTCCCCTGATGCCGACATCTGGCTGAAAATCGGTTTGACAACAGAAGCATTAGTATTCCTTGTATATGGCTTTTTATATCTGCGCTATCCGGCCGTTGATGAGGGTCATGGCCATGCCGCAGCAAAAGCTCCCGGTGATGTATTAGGTTCATTAGATAAGGCCATGCTGGCCGCTGACATCACCCCTACTAACCTTAACAGATTGGGTGAAGGCTTTAAGAAGCTCAACACTACCATCAGCAATATGAACGACATTACTGATGTGGTTGCAGCTACCGGTGACTACACACAAAAAACAAAAGAAGTAACTCAGGCCTTATCGAGCGTGAAAGATGCTTATGTGAACGCTGCCAACTCAGTAGGTGCTT
>DATMHB010000127.1:0-3417 GCA_035555175.1 Flavisolibacter sp.
CACCCAAATTCGCCAGGCGCGAGATGATCGCGATCGAAAAGGGCGATGCAGTGGTTTCTTTTGATGGCGGCAGTGTTGAAATCGTTGCGGCTGAAAAACCTTCCATTCAGCTCGATAGATCACCGACGGTCGCCCAACTGGATCTGCGCCACATTGAATATCCTTTGATATTGAGAAAATGGAAGCAGGGCGATTATTTTTATCCGCTCGGCATGCGTAAGAAAAAAAAGCTTGCGCGCTTTTTTATCGATCAGAAACTATCCAGGAACAGGAAGGACGAAGTATGGGTGTTGGAATCCAATAAAAAAATCATCTGGGTAGTGGGGATGCGTATCGACGACCGTTTCAAGATTACGGAGCAAACCAGGTCCTTACTCGTAATTACATATAAGAACGAGATCGCTCGCAGATGAGCGAAGCTGCGCCATAAAATTATCGTACACGTCAAAATCGCTGGCAAACAGCCTGCAAAAAACAAGCACGAACACAATTCCATAGGCAGCGCCCCAAAAGTGTGCCGAATGGTTGATGCGGCTGCTGCCCCTTTTGTCGAGATACACGGAAATTGCCAGGTAAATTATGGCGAAAATGTATCCGGGTATTTGCACCGGAAGGAAGATGATGCCTATAGGGCTTTGCGGAAAAAACACGATCATGGCGAAAACGATGCCCGACACGGCACCGGAAGCACCAAGGCTCCTGAAATGGTAGCTGTCGCGATAACGGAAAAAATCGGGCAGGGAAGCGATGACCAGAGAGCTCACGTACAACAGGAGATAAAGCAATTTACCTAAATGGCCGAATACACAGGGAAAACTGAAAATGGTTTCAAGGTGCTCTCCAAACGAATACAGGGCCAGCATATTGAAAGCAAGATGCATCACATCGGCATGGATGAAACCGTGCGTGATGAAACGGTAATACTGCCGGCGCCGGCTGATGGCCGGTGGGTAAAAAATCAGATCATCCATCAGTTTTTGCTGGCTGAATGCGCTGATGGAAACGATGCAGGTAATGATGACAATGATGAGGGTTATGCTAAGCTGCACGCACTGGGTTTAATCTTCAAATCTAAATGCACGGTTCTGAAAATGGAAATCTATTTGTGATGATATTTCTCATTTTTCAGAATAGTGCACGCACGGTAAATCTGTTCTGTAAGGATCAGTCTCACCAGTTGATGCGGAAAGGTGAGCTGGGAGAGCGACCAATTGAGCTTTGCTCTTTGAACGATGGAGTCATCGAGGCCGAATGCGCCGCCAATCAGGAACACCAGGTTCTTACAGCTATCGGAAGCACGTTGTTGCAGAAAAGCAGATAGACCTTCAGACGTAAACTGTTTGCCTCGTTCATCGAGGGCGATGAGATAGTCGTCCTGCCGCAGCCACTGAAGAATGGTGTCGCCTTCTTTTTTCCGCAGGTCCATTTCAGAAAGCATTCCCGCATTTTTTGGAACCGGGATGATGGTCCATTCTACAGGAAAATATTTTGAGATCCGCTTTGTGAATTCTTCAATGCCGCTCCTGAAATGGGATTCGTGCGCCTTGCCGACGGACCATAGGGATATTTTCATAACGAAACTTGTGCTGCGAATATAGAAAGGTTAAATGCAAACACACTTGGTACAGCAACGAACGCATTCGAACCCCTCTGCGTATGCTTTGCGTTTCAACGTTTGATGTTCGCCCCGTGTCTAGTCCTCTTCTGTATTTTCGAGGGACAGAAGGATTTCAGTGAATCGATTCTAAATCCCGGTGTCCCCTGGTTCATTATTGACGAAGAAGCTGTTGTTGTCCGGGAGACACGAGGGGGACTGAAGAAAGCAAAGCATTTCAACGCTCCACTGTCCGCCCGGGCTCTTCTGCTCATACCTTTTTGAAATGCAGAGACCCCGGGAACTCCGGTGAAGGGATTTCAGTCAACAATCCTTAAATCCCCTGTCCCTTTGCTAACTATTGACGAGATGCTCCAGGTGCACAGGAGACACGAGGCCGACCAAAACTAAAACAATGTCTCCTATGACATCTTTGTCTAAATCTCCGCCTTGCCTTTTTTAAGTTTAAACCGGTAGCCGCTCCAGCCCCGTGATACTTTAACCTTTTGTTCACTACTCTACAAATTTGGTGGAGTATAAGTTTTATATTAGCTTCACGCCATATTTGAGGTCAGCCGGCCCGGATAGTTCACTTAATAATACAATGATTGCCCTTGCTGTTTGAATCTAATTCAAAGGCCAATGGAGTATTTGCTTCAGTTAGAAAAAATATTTCGCGAGAGACCTATACAGGAAGCGCTGCAATCTGTTGCGGAATTATTTCCGGGACGGGTAAAATTTTCTTCTTCTCTTGGCCAGGAAGACCAGGTGCTCACCGATCTCATTGCCCGCAATCAAATTGATATTTCTATTTTTACCATCGACACAGGCCGCCTCTTTAACGAGGTGTATGAAACGATAGAAAAAACAACCGCGCGGTATAAGATCCCTTTAAAAATATATTTCCCGCAGTCCGAACCCGTACAGCAGATGGTTTCTGAACACGGGATCAACCTGTTTTATGACTCGGTACAAAATCGGCAGACCTGTTGTCATATCAGAAAAGTAGAGCCGCTGAACCGCGCCCTTCAGGGAGCAGCTGTCTGGATCACTGGCCTCAGGGCTTCGCAAACCGACCACAGGAAACATGTTCCGGTAGTTGAGTGGCTTGCCGACAAAGAGATTTACAAAATCAATCCATTGCTTCATTGGTCATTCGATGAAGTGGTGGACTACATTTCGAAATATTCGGTGCCTTATAATGTTTTGCACGACAAAGGATTTATTTCTATCGGTTGTGCACCATGCACAAGGGCCGTTGAACCGGGGGAAGACCCGAGGGCCGGACGGTGGTGGTGGGAAGTGTCACAGAAAGAGTGCGGTTTGCACCTTGTAAAATGAAGATCATGAGTTCAACTAAGCATTCCATATTTCCAAGAGCGCTCGAAGACGAAGCTATTTATATCATGCGCGAAGTTGCGGCCCAGTTCGAAAGGCCTGCCCTTCTTTTTTCCGGAGGCAAGGACTCCATCACGCTCGTGCATCTTGCCCGCAAAGCGTTCTACCCCGCTAAGGTTCCTTTCCCCATGCTGCACATCGACACCGGTCATAATTTTCCGGAAACAATTGAATTCCGCGACTGGCTTGCGGCCCACACTGGTATGCAATTGCTGGTTCGATATGTTCAGCATTCGATCGATCAGGGCAAGGTAAAGGAAGAATCAGGAAAATATGCAAGCAGGAATATCCTGCAAACTGTAACGCTGCTCGATGCTATTGAAGAACTGAAGCTTGATGCCTGCATCGGCGGCGCAAGAAGGGATGAAGAAAAAGCAAGGGCTAAAGAACGCATTTTTTCAGTTCGTGATGATTTCGGGCAGTGG
>DATMHB010000128.1:0-6466 GCA_035555175.1 Flavisolibacter sp.
CCAATCTTTCCAATCCAAATTTGCGCTGGGAGTCTACCGTAACAACCGATCTTGCAATAGACGCTTCCTTTTTTCAAAGCCGTGTTAACCTTACCGTTGATTATTATAATAAACTAACAAGGGATCGCCTCACCTCCAAGCCATTGCCCTCCGAAGCGCCGTTCACTTCCATCACGTACAACAATGGTGCTCTGCGCAACCGGGGAGTGGAAGTAGAGCTGGGGACATCCATCATAAAATCAAAAGCATTCAACTGGGATTTCAATTTCTCATTTGCTTTCAACAGAACAACAATTGCAGAATTGCCTGTTAATGGACGTGATAAAAACAGGCAGGGTGGAGGAATTATTTACGACCCGAAGCAGAAGAAAGAAGTTGAAGCAGGAGGACTGGCCGAAGGCGAAAGACCTTATGCGGTTTATGGCTACAGAGTGCTGGGTGTATTTGCTACTGATGAGCAAGCCGCGGAATGGAACTCACGCATAAAAGACAACCTTGCTTCGCCACAGGGAATTATTGTGGGAAAACATGGCGGCGATTTCATTTTTGACGATGTAAATAACGATGGTGTTATTGACACTAAGGACCAGGTGTTTCTGGGATACAGAAATCCCGACAAAATGGGAGGGTTTCAAAATACATTTTCGTACAAAGGGTTTTCTTTAAGAGTAAATGCGGATTATGCATTTGGCCATATCATAAGCAATGGTGCGCTTGCCCGTTCGCTGGGGCAGGGCCGTGCATTTAATGAGGGCGCTCCTTCAGTGGCATTAGGCTCTGATATTTGGAAAAACCAGGGCGACCAGGGAAAGAAATATGCCCGCTTTTCTTTTGCTGATTTTGATTTTGGACAACGCAATTATTTGCGTAACGCGCCACTCGGCAACAACAGTAGTTACAACTCTGATGTTTCTGTGATGTTTGAAAAAGGCGATTTTCTGGCACTGCGTGAAATCACATTGAGCTATGATTTTCCAGCAACGATCACTAAAAAGCTCAGGTCAACGGGGCTGAATGTTTTTGCCAGTGTGTATAATGTTGGTTACCTCACTAAATACGGCGGTTTAAACCCGGAGATCTATTCAGGTTTTGATCCGGGTGGTTACCCACGTCCACGTCAGATTTCCGTTGGCGCCAATCTTAGATTTTAATTCATTACTCAAGCTTCAAACTCTTAAGCTATATGAAAAAAATTGCCCTGATAATTTCTGTTGCATTTTTCGTAGTACTACCGTTCTCGGGCTGTAAGAAAATATTGGAAGTCAAACCGCAGTCAAGAATAACTGAGGAGGTTTTTTTCCACAACGAAGGCGATTTCGAACCCAATGTTGTCGGCATTTATACGATCATGCGCAGCCTGACCAATAATATAACTTATGGAACCGAGCGCAGTGAAGAACTGGTTTCTGCGTTAAACTCGCGCTTTGGTGTTGCATGGTCGCAAACGCTTTCTCCTTCATCAGGCGCTATTAACTATGCCGAATGGTACAGAGGTATCGGGCATTGCAATTTGCTATTATTGAAGATTAAAGATTTCTCATTCAGCTCTAATCCGGATCTGAAGAAAAAAATTATTGCAGAAACGCATTGTCTTCGTGCATTTTTCTTTTATCATCTATTACGGGTGATCGGCGATGCGCCTTTAATGCTCTCTGCGATAGTGGATGAAAATGTGCCTTTATTGCCAAGAGCGAAAGCTGCAGATGTGATGAAACAGATCAAGGATGATTTGAATGAAGCGATTGGTCAATTCACTTCCATGAGCCAGTTCAGCAAGACCTCTTATCCATCGAAGTATAGATTTTCGTACGGCTCGGCACAGGCAATGAAAGCAGACGCCTGTTTATGGAGTGCAAAGGTATTAGGCGGCGGGCAAGCAGATTTCCAGGAAGCCATCACTGCTTTGAACGAAGTAATGCAAACCGGCGCATCACTTAACGCCGATTTTAAGAATGTAACCGGAATAAGAGCGTCGAACAATAGTGAAGTTATTTTAGCTGCATATTACCAAAGAGATGAAACAGGCAGTAACTATGGAGTGAACGCGCTGCCATATTTGTCGGGCATTGCGGGGGCTACCAACCTCGATCAAATTCCTTATTGCCTTTCAACCGCTAATGGTCAGGGTGCTTATCAAATAAGCCCTCTTTCAAAATCTCTTTTCACCAATACGGCCGATAAAAGAATCCCGGGTACATGGGTAGTAGAAATGCAGCCGTCAGGGCCAAAGATTTCCTGGATCACAAAATACCCCGGAACAAAATACACCGATGACCGTGTGTCCGATAACGATCTTATTATTTACCGGTTAGCGGATGTGTTTCTAATGAGGGCGGAAGCGTATGCCGGTTTGAATGATGTCACGAATGCAAAAAAAGATCTTGACGTAGTGAGACAAAGAGCAGGCATTGGCGATTATTCGGGACCACTTGACAAGAACAGTATTGAAAAAGAGATCCTGAACGAACGCGGCCGCGAATTCTTCTTCGAGAACAAACGCTGGTTTGATTTGGTGAGATTCCATAAAGGCGGAACGATCGATGTTTACAATTACGTTCCCAATCTCAAAGGGAAAACCACTCCGCTTTTCTGGCCTTTGAATACAACGGTGCTAGCTAACAATCCAAACATTCAGCAAACTGCAGGATATTAAAACGAACTCTGAGTATGCGAACTTCAAAACTTATTAGGAACATCGGCGCCTTTGTATTACTGACGGACATCGTTGCTTGCCAAAAGATAAACAAAGAAGAGATCTATCCGCGAATCGAGCCGCCGTCTTCTGTGCTTAGCTATGTTTTTAAAAAAGGAACCGAAGGCTATAGTTGTTTCAGAATACCGGCGTTGATTCAGGCGAAGTCGGGTACTTTACTCGCTTTTGCGGAGGCAAGAAAAAATGATTGCAGCGATGAGGGTGATATTGATCTGGTGATGAGGAGGTCGGCCGACACAGGGAAAACTTGGAGCAAGATGGTTGTGATTTGGAGTGATGGCGCTAATACTTGCGGTAATCCATCACCAGTTGTGGATGAGGCTACCGGGAAAATTTATTTGCTGATGTCATGGAATGATGGCAATGATGACATTGGCGGGATCAATGCAGGCACTAGCAAAAACACAAGACGTGCATATATTACTTCATCATCCGACGACGGCTTGAAATGGGAGGTTCCCAAGGAGATTACATCTTCTGTGAAGCAAGCGAACTGGGGATGGTTTGCAACCGGTCCCTGTCATGGTATACAACTAAAGAGGGGAACGTATAAAAACCGCCTGGTTATTCCTTGCGATTACATTGAGGTAGGGGCCGGCCGCCGGGGAAGCTCGTACGTGGTTTATTCTGACGATGCTGGAGTAACATGGAAGTTGGGCGGCATCGTGCCACAACATTCTGCTCTCAATCCAAATGAATGCAGTGTTGCCGAATTGAGCGATGGAAAGCTGATGCTCAACATGCGTGTTGGTGGTAACCAAAATCAAAGAGTATACAGTATTAGTAGTGATGGGGGGTTGAGCTGGATTCCATTGCAACAAGCACCACAGTTAATTGATCCCGTTTGCCAGGGAAGTCTTTCTTCGATACAAGTGGATAATGGTTACGCCGTCTTTTTCTCGAATGCTGCGAGCACGACAAGAAAAAACATGACGATTAAAATGAGTATGGATGATGGTGTGAACTGGACAAAACAAAAGCAGGTTTTTAGTGGCCCATCAGGTTATTCCGACTTGTTGGCGGTGTCAAAAAGCAGTCTGGCGCTTTTATTTGAAGCCGGTGTAGGAGCATATACAGATGGAATTGCATTTAAAGTGGTTCCGGTTTCAGATTTAAAATAATAAATGTTCAGTACTAATGAAAAGGTCTTTAACGATACAGGTGCTCCTTGTTTCAATTGCGTTCCTGACGGGTGGCCTCGCCATGCAGTCCTGTCATCCGGCACAAAAGCTAATTGCAACGGTTGCTATGGATAGTTCAATCGTATTTGAACCCGGCCCTGTGTATGCATCAACAAGAATACCTGCTTTGGTCATCACGCCCAAAGGAACGCTGCTTGCTTTTTGTGAAGGAAGAATTGGCACGGCAAGCGATTGGGCTGACATGAATTTGATTATGAAAAGGAGCATCGACGGTGGCAAAACATGGCAGCCCATTCAAATTCTTGATTCCAACAAAGGAGGGCCTTCCGGCAATCCAACGCCGATCGTTGATAGAAATGGAAACGTTCATCTGCTTTATCAGAAGGATTATGCAGAAGCCTTTTATACCTGGTCGGATGATGATGGACTGACCTGGAAGAGCGTTTCGAGCATCACAAATGTTTTTAATGAATTCAAATCAGAATACAATTGGAAAGTATTGGCGACAGGTCCTGGCCATGGCATTCAACTAAGGAACGGGAGATTGCTTGCGGCCGTTTGGCTGGCCAATTCTTCAAAGCTTTTGCCAAGACGGAGTCACGCACCTTCCTGCGTGGCCACCATTTACAGCGATGATCTGGGAAAGACGTGGAAGCCCGGTGCTATCGTTGCCGATAGTTCGGCGGAGATTTCCAATCCGAATGAAAGCATGCCCGTTCAGTTGGCAAATGACAGTGTATTGTTAAGCATCAGACATGGAGGTGCTCTGAAAAGAAGAGCATTCAGCCTAAGCGCCGATGGCATGAGCGGATGGAGTAAACCAAGATTTGCCGAAGAACTGTTTGACCCGACCTGCATGGCAAGCATCATAAGTCTTCCTCCGCGAAAGAAAAATGAAAAGGCGGCCATCGTGTTTGTTAATCCGGATAGCAGAAATATAGAAAAACATCCAAGACAAAATCTTACGGCCAAATTATCATATGATGACGGTTGCACATGGGCGTTGCAAAAGAATTTGAATAGCGGCCCATCGGGTTACAGTGATCTTGCCATTGGTAGAGATGGAACGATCTATTGTTTGTATGAAACGAACACGGTCGGCAAAGGTTTTAACTACAGTCTGGTACTGAAAAAATTTCACCGAGACTGGCTTTTGAAATAACTTTTAAAACAGAATACATGAGAATTGAGGGATTAGTAGCAGCAACATTCAGTACGTTTAAAAAGGATGGCTCTCTTGATTTGGATCCGATATCAGTTTTGGTTGAAAAGCTGATCAGTGAAGGCATTAAAGGAATTTTTATTTGCGGTACAAATGGTGAAGGTCCGAATCTTACTATTGAAGAGCGAATGCTTACTGCCGAAAAGTACGTGAAGGCCATTAACAAGCGCATTGTTTTAATGGTGCATGTAGGACATCCTTCTATTGCAGAGTCAAAAAAACTGGCAGCACATGCACAAAAAATAGGCGCGGACGCTATATCAGCAGTTTCAACTTTTTATTTTAAACCGGAGTCCGCACAAGTGATGGTGGAATGCATGGCGGAAATTGCTTCGGCTGCACCCGATCTGCCGTTCTACTATTATCACATTCCTGCGCTCACAGGCGTTTCTGTTAATGTGCTTGAATTTCTTCAACTGGGCGAACAAAAGATCCCGTCGCTTGCAGGCATTAAATACACGGCGTCCACTTTGCATGAATATCAGGCTTGTCTCAACTATAAAAAAGGGAAATTTGATATTCTGTTTGGTTATGATGAATTGTTGTTACCCGCATTATCAATAGGAGCAAAGGGAGCTATCGGTAGTACGTACACATTTGCTGCACCGATCTATTTAAAGATAATGGAGTGTTTTAGAAATGGTGACATCGCTGCAGCGCAGGAACTGCAATACAGCTCGGTTAAAATGGTGCAGTGCCTTGCAAAGCATTCTGCTATTCCCACTCAAAAAGCGATCATGAAAATGTTGGGAATGGACCTTGGCCCCTGCCGTTTGCCTTTGAATACATTGACGAATGCACAGCTAACTGAGTTGACGGAACAACTGTCAGCAACCGGTTTCTTCACGACATTGAAAAAATTATCAGCTTCCGAAGCAAACATTGAGAAAACAAACGGAATTCTGAAGGAAGAAATTCACTTAAGCAAATAAATTATTTAAACAACGGCTTTATGACAATAAGATCTTTACCTATACTATTGCTATTGTTTGTGGGCATCGTGGTTTCCTGCCATAAACCCGGTGAGGACGCTGACAAGACGATCAAACCTGTTTTCGAGTCGGACCGCCAGGAGATCAGTGCGGGAGACAGCATAACCTTCAAAGATTTTTCTCAGGGCTACGCCACTAAATGGAAATGGACTTTCGAGGGAGGCGCTCCGGCTACTTCCAATCTATCAAGCCCGGTCGTAAAATACGACAAGCCGGGCACTTATTCTGTCACTGTTGAAGTGAGTAACGGCACAACAACAAGTACAGTCACTAAAAAAGATTACATCAAAGTAGATTACAACCAGGTGAAGGCTGAGTTTACCACACCATTATCTGTGGTATTTACAAGTCAGACAGTTTCATTTAAAGATTCGAGCAGTGGCAAGCCGCAAACATG
>DATMHB010000129.1:0-4322 GCA_035555175.1 Flavisolibacter sp.
AAAAAAATCCCGCTTCCATGAAGCGGGATATATGTATGATTGATTTGGTCTGCTTAGTCTGCATTCACCTTGCCTTTGCTTTTCGCTATCACTTCTTCAGCGATATTATTCGGGGCCGGAGCATAGTGAGAGAATTCCATGGTGGAAGATGCACGTCCCGATGACAGTGAACGGAGCTGCGTTACATAGCCGAACATCTCGCTCAGCGGCACCTTTGCCTTGATCACCTGCACGCCGGCACGGGTATCCATACCTTCCATCATACCACGGCGACGGTTGAGGTCACCGGTAACATCACCCATGTACTGATCGGGTGTCAGCACTTCCACTCTCATGATCGGTTCAAGCAGTACGGGCTTGGCCTTCCTGGCTGCTTCACGGAAGCCCTGCTTCGCACACAGCTCGAACGACATGGCGTCGGAGTCAACCGCGTGGAATGAACCATCGAATACACGGATCTTCATATTATCGACGGGATAAGAAGCAAGAACGCCGGTACCCATTGAAGTTTCAAATCCTTTCTGGATCGGTGTAACGAATTCGCGTGGAATAGATCCACCGAAAAGGTCGTTCACAAACTGGTAATGCTTGTCCGGATTGGCTTCTTTCCAATCGGCATCGACCGGTCCGAGTTCAAACATGATGTCGGCGAATTTACCGCGACCACCCGTTTGTTTTTTCAATACTTCCCTGTGTTCGATGGTCTTTGTGAAAGCTTCTTTATAAGCAACCTGGGGAGCACCCTGGTTTACTTCTACTTTAAATTCACGACGCATACGGTCAACGATGATCTCGAGGTGCAATTCCCCCATTCCTGAAAGGATCGTCTGCCCGGTATCTTCATCGGTCTTCACACGCAGTGTCGGATCTTCTTCAACAAGTTTGGAAATGGCCATACCCATTTTGTCAACGTCGGCCTGGGTCTTCGGTTCAACTGCAACCGAGATCACTGGTTCAGGGATGAACATGTTCTCGAGCACGATCGGATGGTCTTCGTCGCACAAGGTGTCACCGGTCTTGATCTCTTTAAAACCAACGGCTGCGCCGATATCACCTGCTTCTATAAAATCGATCGGGTTTTGCTTGTTCGCAAACATTTTCATAATGCGGGAGATCCTTTCTTTCTTTCCGCTCCTTACGTTCAGCACATAAGAACCTGCGTCCAGGTGACCTGAATACGCACGGAAGAAGGCCAGACGTCCAACGAACGGATCGGTCATGATCTTGAAGGCGAGGGCAGCGAACGGTTCCTTCGGATCCGGCTTGCGTACGAGTTCTTCGCCGGTATTCGGATCCATTCCTTTGATCGCTTCGATATCAACAGGCGAAGGGAGGTAACGGCATACTGCATCCAGTGCCGTTTGAACACCCTTATTCTTGAATGAAGAACCGCACATCATCGGTACAATGCTGAGGTCGATCGTAGCCTTGCGGATGGCCTCATGCACCTCATCTTCCGTGATCTTATTTGGATCGTCAAAGAATTTCTCAAGCAATTTATCATCATATTCAGCAACAGCCTCGATGAGGTTTTGTCTCCACGTTTCAACATCCTCCTTCATATCATCCGGCACGGGGATCTCATCGAAGGTCATTCCTTCCGTTTCCATGTGCCAAACGATACCCTTCATCTTAATAAGGTCAACCACACCTTTAAAATCATCTTCAGCACCGATAGGCAATTGCAGCGGAACGGCTTTAGCACCGAGCATTTCCTTAACCTGGTTCACCACCATAAGGAAATCGGCTCCGGCACGGTCCATTTTATTCACGAAGCCAATGCGGGGTACTCTATAGCGGTTGGCCTGGCGCCACACGGTTTCAGACTGGGGTTCTACGCCGTCAACGGCAGAAAACAACGCGATCAAACCATCCAGCACGCGCATGGAACGTTCAACTTCAACCGTGAAGTCAACGTGACCCGGAGTATCGATGATATTGAAATAATACTTTTTGGTGTTAGCGTCGGCCTTCCCCTTCACTGTAGGGAAGTTCCACTGGCAGCTTACGGCCGCAGAAGTAATTGTGATACCTCTTTCCTTTTCCTGCTCCATCCAGTCGGTGGTAGCCGCACGATCGTGTACTTCACCAATTTTATGGATCATACCGGTGTATCGGAGGATACGCTCTGTTGTAGTGGTCTTACCGGCATCGATATGTGCAGCAATACCAAAGTTGCGTTGAAATTTCAAATCTGCCATGATGATTAAATTGAATATTGTTCGTTTACCCGGGAGCCGCGACAAGGAAGACAAATAAGCTCTTATTACGACTCACGAAAATGAGGGTGCAAAGGTAGGAAAATAGACCGCATCATCAACAATCGGTTAAACATTGTTTGTTAAAGATCAATCCACATTCAAGTCACATTGCGAAGGTGAAATAGAATTTCCTTTTGCATAATTTTTGCAAATCGTTTACATCATCGTAATTTCAAAAAGAAAATTCATTAATCTCTCACTAAAAACCCATTAACAATGGCAAAATCATCTAAGAAGGCCGCAGCAAAAAAAGGTGGCAAATCCTCCCGTGGCGGCAGGTCTTCAAAGAAAGGCGCAGCTAAGAAAGGCGCTAAAAAATCTTCCCGCGGGGGTTCATCTTCACGTAGAGGCGGTTCTTCTAAAGGTGCCAGCAAAAAGGGCGCTACTAAAAAAGGCGCATCTAAAAAAGGCGCATCTAAAAAGGGGGGTTCCAGAAAGGGCGCCAGTAAAAAAGGCGGCGCTAAAAAGCGGACCGCTAAAAAAGGCGGAGCTAAAAAAGGCGCCAGCAAGAAAGCAGGTGCTAAAAAAGGCGGCGCTAAAAAAGCTGCTTCCAAAAGTTCAGGCGGCGGCCGCAGCGCATCCAGAAAAGGATCGTCAGCAAGCCGTGGTTCATCATCTCGTGGTGGCGGAAGGTCTTCAGGCAGCAGGGCCAGCTCAGGTTCAGGCGGCGGAAGCCAATACTCAGGTTCAGACATTTCTACAGGCACACAAACGCCTGAAGGTGTTACCAGCCCAACTACCGATGTATTTGATAGCGGCATGGCCGGAGGCAATGGTGGTATGAGCAACGGAAATGCGTAATCGTATTACGCTTCTTTAAATAAAAAAATCCCGATGCAAATCGGGATTTTTCTTTTATATCAACAGCTGTTAAACTTTAAAGTGTGCAAAGGCCTTGTTGGCTTCAGCCATACGATGCGTATCTTCTTTCTTTTTAAACGCGGCACCTTCGCCTTTAGCGGCGGCAACGATCTCGTTGGCGAGCTTATCGGCCATGGAACGGCCATTTCTTTCCCGGCTATAACGGATCAGCCATTTCATGCTCAGAGAGATCTTTCTGTCGGGACGAACTTCCGAAGGAATCTGGAAGGTAGCACCGCCGATCCTGCGGCTTCTTACCTCAACAGCCGGCGTTACATTGCTCAGCGCTCTTTTCCAGATCTCGTATCCATCTTCTCCGGTTTGCTTGGCCACTTTCTCAATAGCATTGTAGAAAATGTCGTAGGCAACACTCTTTTTGCCTTCCCACATAATGTTGTTGACAAAGCGGGTAACCAGTTTATCATTGAACCGGGGATCCGGAGCAAGAGGGAGTTTTTTTGCTTGTGATTTACGCATCGCTATCGATTATTTTGAACCCGGACCATCATGTTTTAGCCGATGATCCTAATTTCTTTTTGAGTTATTTTCTTTTATTCAAACGGGTCGGACCCGCCCATATTATTTCTTGGCAGCCGGCTTACCACCTGCTTTTTCTTTCTTCGTTCCGTATTTCGAACGGCTCTTCTTCCTGTCCTTTACACCAGCCGTGTCCAGCGACCCCCTTACAATGTGGTAACGAACCCCTGGAAGGTCTTTTACCCTGCCGCCACGGATCAGTACGATAGAGTGCTCCTGAAGATTGTGACCTTCACCAGGAATGTAGGCGATCACCTCCACCTTGTTGGTAAGACGCACCTTGGCCACTTTTCTCAAAGCAGAGTTAGGTTTTTTGGGTGTTGTCGTGTAAACGCGGGTGCACACACCGCGGCGCTGAGGACAGCTGTCCAAAGCCCTCGACTTGCTTTTCGCACGGATAATTTCTCTTCCTTTTCGTACTAACTGTTGAATAGTAGGCATTACGAACCTTTAATTTTTGGGATGGCAAAAGTAGGGTAAAGATTTTTTTCAGCAAAACTTATTGATCTGTATTTATTGGGAAAATGTTAATTAGGCCGGCTGAACAATACGCCTGCATTATCTTATGCGATCAGCGCCTTAGCTATGCGACCTTTACCATCCACCCGTATTTATCTTCCCGCCTGCCCTCGCGTATATCGGTCAGCCATTTCTTGATCATCG
>DATMHB010000130.1:0-3622 GCA_035555175.1 Flavisolibacter sp.
TCTTTCAGTATGGCCGCGTCCGCCTCGGCTGTGGTCTTGTAAACATCTTCGATCCTAAAGGCTGTACTCACCTGCTGACCTTTTTTATATTGACCGGCGGCCTGTGGATCTTTTAAGAGCGAATCACTTTCCTGAACAAGATAAACGCTGTCTCCTTTCTTTGCTTTGGAAAGAATTTCCATTACGTTGCTGCCGATATCATTATAGCTGAACGGAGTGGTTGGCAGCTGCAGTTGTAAATACGCCGCCCGTTTATTGGCGTACGTGTTAAACAGTATGCTATCCTTTGCTTTTTTGATCACCTGCAGTTTCACCACATAGCCGGGTTTTATCGAGTCGCCCTTTGAATCCTTACTGAAGATCTTGTAAGGCACGCCGGCGCTCGTCTTTTTAAAATCTACACTATTGCACGCCGTCATGATGCTGGTAACGGCAAGCACACCTAAAACGATGGTTGATAATTTCATTGATTGTTTATTTATTGGAGTAATGAACTGTTTTCTTTTATTGCCTTTTTAAATTTTTGTACGGTTTCGTAAAGCGGTGCGGAGTCGTGGCCACCCGAGGCATTGAAATGGCCGCCGCCACTAAAATATTTTCTTGCAAAACTGTTGCAGTCAAAATTTCCCTTGCTCCTGAATGACCACTTCCTTTCTTCGTCGCGGTCTATAACACAGCCAACCAGTTTGATGCCCTGGATGGACAAAGGATAATTGACGAGTCCTTCCGTGTCACCGGTCTTGATCTCATATTTCAGCAATTCCATTTTTGAAACATAGATCAGGGCTGTGTTCAGTTCATAAAACACTTCCATTTTATTGGTGAGCACGTGGCCGAGAAAGCGCAGGCGGTTCTCGAGAAAATTATCGTAAAGCGCCTCGTGCACTTTAGTATGTTCTAGCCCTTGCTCTTTCAATGCGGCGACCATGTGATGCACTGAAGCGTGGGTGGATGAAAAACGGAATGAGCCCGTGTCCGCCACCACACCGGCGTACAAGCATTCTGCAATGTATTTATTGATCTTGTCCCTGTGTCCTGAATTCACGATAAAATCGTACATCATTTCGCAGGTCGAGCTTTTGCCCGTGTTGGAAATACCATACTGAAAGGAAGGCTCGTCGGGTTCCCTGTGATGATCGATCAGTATCTTGGTATTGCGCAAAGAAGCTAGCTTGGGCGCCATGGTCTTCGTTCTGGAAAAATGATTGTAATCAAGACAAAAAAGCCAATCGGACTCATCCAATGCTTTTTCGGCGTCCGCTTTCTCCAGCTCATAGTCCAGCACTTCGTTCACTCCTTCCATCCAATCGAGCCAGCGGGCCCAATTGGTAGGCGATATAACCGTTACTTCATGGCCGAACTGACGAAGAAAATGGTAGAGGGCAAGGGCGGAGCCCATCGCATCAGCATCAGGCTTTTGATGCATGGTGATGGCTATCTTTTTTTGCGGCGGTAGCTGCCCATATATTTCGTGGATCGGCTGCATAATTTGAGAGCCGCAAAAGTATAGGAAAGTTTCGGCTTTCGCTTGACGATGGAGAAAGATAAAGAGATTAGGCGCAAAGAGCGCCAGGCACCGGTAAAACATAGCCGTCAACGGCCGATCTTCGCTGGAGCAGGAAAAGTTTGAAGTTGTCGTTTTGAATTTTGATCCTGATATTCAGGAAACCGCCTATAGAACGCAGATTTTCTTGCATCGGGCCAATTTTCGATGCCTAAATATTTCACGGAATCTAAAAGATATTGGTAGGCTTGTTTTGCCTTTGTCTCGGGCTCCAGATAAACGGCGTTTTGTGCAAAATATCGCTCAGCCAATATTTTCTTTTGTCATTCGCCTCGCATGCGCGTTCGCGGACTTCGATTAGCGTCATATGCAATACAAACATCAAAAAACTTTTGCTCCATATAGTTCATTTTATAAAAGTTGTGTACCACGGTCTCTTCCGGTTTCCAGTTTGAACAGGAATCTTCACAGGTTCGCCCTGATCGGTGATCTGCAGCATGCTGCATAACGAACCGGGACATCTGGTCTGCAATCGAAATCAATACACCGAATTCTTAGAAAACCAGGACACAAGAGAATCGCCTACCGGAAGTACAAGCTGATCCACTCTTTCAAAGTAAGAAGGCCGGGGTTTTCGTTCTTAAGAGCGTTCAGGTCCTTTACCAGGTGCGAGTCATGATGGTTGATATAGTCGAACATTTTGTACAGGCCATTGCCCATGAATAGTTTTGTCATCAAGCCGGGCAACTGCGCGTAAGTGATCTTCTTCCCCAGCACTCCGGAAAATATTTCCGCTGCATCTTCCATGGTCATCTCTTCGGACGCAAGTGTGATCGTCCGGTTCTTAAATGTTTGGGGGTTTTTGAAGATCCTTGCTGTCATCCGTCCAATATCTTCTGCAGCGATGAATTGCTGTTGGATATTTTTTTTCGCAGGGGTGATCAGTTTTCCTTTTAGAATGCGTGCCTTTACCTGCGGTATCAGGAAATTTTCAAACAGTGAAACCGGCCGGAGTATGGTATAGGAAAGTCCGCTTTTCCGGATGTGTTCTTCGATGACGGCTTTCGTTTCCCAATGAGGGATGCCTGTGTTTTGGTCGGCGCCGGCTACTGATGAATAAACGAAATGCGAAATACCTGCATCCTTTGCCCGGTCGGCGAGGGTAATGCCCTGCCACATCTCTTTTTCGCGGCCGGGTTCAATAGCCTGGACGCTGAAAACGCCCTGCGCATGTTTCAGGTGTTGGCTATAGCTATCGGGTTCATTGAGGTCGCCTTTGATGACCTCTGCGAACGGATGCTGCAATTGCTGCGCCTTCCGGGAATCGGGATGCCTGGTCAAAAGTTTTACGCGGAATCCATTAGACAACAAATTGCGGGCAACTGCGCCGCCCTGGTTGCCTGTGGCGCCGGTAACGAATATGGTTTGAGCCCGATCCATTTTTTCTTAGCGAAGAACATTTGACCGTATTGAAGTTATGCCGTTTCCGCTATTTACGAAATGCCGGTGCCGACCGGCATTTATTTCCTGCAATAATGATCTGTATTCTCGACCGGGTATTTACGGTCAAGATCCACATTGTTGAAGCTTTGATCTTTGCCCCAGCCAAACCATTTTTCAAAGAAAGGCAGTAATCGATTGGTCTTTATTTTTTGAAGAAAGTAAACTTCGTGTTCCTTTTCCTTGATGCCCATATCATACAGCATCGTGTCGTACTTTGATATGCCAAGCGTGTTGAAGTATTGTTTCATTCGAAAATATTCGCACACATTGCCACTTTCAAGCCGGCCGGCAAAATAAAACGGCATGAACCATCCGATGACGTGACAACTTAAGGAAATGGATTTTCCAATCAAATGAAATCTTAACTCATACCATCTTGAAACCGGTATGTTAAAATCCTTCATGATGCCGAGCACTTCCTTTCTATGGTTCCATTCATCTTCTTCGATCTGGCGGATGTGCATTTTTTCTTCCGGATCTTTCACGGATGCAGCATGTCCCTGGTAGGCGAAGGCGGCAGCCTTTTCAGCAGAATATGCTTTTTGGAGGAGGTCAACGAGCGCTGGGTGTTTGAGTTCCACTGGCGATTTTAGGACGTAAGTTAAGGGCAGAACC
>DATMHB010000131.1:0-2104 GCA_035555175.1 Flavisolibacter sp.
ATCCCCGACTCTCTCAAAGTATCCACAAACGAATTCGGATCTTTCAATGGTAAGTTCGTCCTGCCCACATCAGGGCTCAACGGAAATTACAATATCCTTGAGGCAGATGATCGCAACTCGGTCGGTTTTTCTGTTGAAGAATATAAACGTCCGGGGTTTCATGTAGACTTTGATACCCTAAACACAAGCTACAGAGTGAATGAGCAGATCACGGTTTCTGGCAAGGCAAAGGCTTATGACGGCAACAGCATGCAACAATCGAAACTGACTTACCGCGTCGTCCGTCGGCCCCGGTTGATGTATCGCTGGTTCTCCCGCTGGTTTCCGTCAGCTGCGCCAACCGAAATTGCACACGGTGAATTAACGACTGATCAGGACGGAACATTCAACTTTGCCTTCGATGCCATACCTGACAGGACGATTGATAGCACACTAAATCCGGTTTTTGATTACGTGGTGAACGTCGACGTTACAGCAGCAAATGGCGAAACAAGAAGTGGGACAACGAGCATAAGTGCAGGTTATACGTCGCTCTTTTTTGAGATCAACCTTCCGGAAAAACTGTCCGTTGATTCATTGGGGAGACTAGCTGTGACGACCCGTAACATGAATGGAGCCTTCATTCCCTCACTGGTTAACGTTACGCTGACGAAGCTTCTTCCTGAACAACGATTGATCAGGAAAAGATACTGGCAACAGCCTGACGTCTTTTTAATGTCAAAAGAAGAATACACAAAGAATTTCCCACACGATGAATACAGGGACGAAACAGATTATGGCAGCTGGGCCAAAGGAGAAATCGCATTTAAGAAATCGGACAGCACAAGCTACAATGGCCTGCTGTTCCGGGAAATAACCAGGTTGGAGGCAGGATTCTATCTTGCACAATTCAGCACTCACGACAAGGAAGGCAGGGAGATAAAAGAAGAACGTCTTTTGGAATTGGTGCAACCCGGTGAAAGAAATTTCGCAAAGCCTGAATACCTGTGGGCGGCAATGAACCCGGTTTCTGTGGAACCAGGCAGCACCGCAACAATAGATTTAGGATCGTCGGCCCCGAATATTTTTCTGATCAACCAGGTTACAAAGCCGCAGTATGCAATAAGAAACGACAGCACTAAGGCTGAGCATGAAAACAATACAACCTTTCGGTTTTTTAATCTTGACAAGGAAAAACGAGGGTTTGCGTTCACACCAACAGAAGCTGACCGGGGTGGTATCGGCGTGAACTTTTTCTTTGTCAGGGACAATCGATTTTACACATATAATGAAGTGATCAATGTGCCCTGGACGAATAAACAACTGAGTATTGAGTATGCAAGCTTTCGTGAAAAAACAACACCCGGCACAGAAGAGAAATGGACCATCAAAATTAAGGGGCCACAAAAGGACCGGATCGCCGCAGAGGTGCTCGCTTCTATGTATGATGCCTCACTCGACCAGTTCAGGATGAACAACTGGAGCATGCCTCAAATCTGGCCTACGCTTCCGGTGCAGCACTGGAAATCCGGCGACAATTTCCGTCCGGTTGAACTGGATCCGTATCGATATTATTCTGACCGGCCCACGTGGTACATTACAAAAAAATATGACGTGCTCAGTTTTGCCGATAACGGAAGACCTGGACTATTTCCAGGCGGCCGTATCTTTCGCGCGCTGGCCGGCGGCGCCGCGGCGGAAGCAGCACAGGCACCGCCATCCGATGATTTCTTTGACGCGAACTTCGTTGGAAAAACGATTCAAAGAAGAAGAACGGACACGGTGAATGCCGACAAAATCACCACGGCATCTCCCGCTAAAAAAGAAAATTTTCTTCCACGAAAAAATTTTAATGAAACGGCCTTCTTCTTTCCCACCTTCAGGACTGATTCCAGCGGCACTATTGAATTTGCAGTAAACCTTCCCGATGCACTAACCACATGGAAACTGCAATTGCTTGCGCACACAAAAGATCTGGCCTTTGGCTATTCAAAAAAAGAACTGGTCAGCCAAAAACAGATCATGGTGCAGCCCAATATGCCAAGGTTTTTGAGACAGGGTGATCACATTGAGGTCGCCGCCACCATTGCAAACCTTTCCGATTCAGAACGCACCGGGCAGGTGC
>DATMHB010000132.1:0-2246 GCA_035555175.1 Flavisolibacter sp.
ATACAGTGAAGCCGGTGCTTATCAACAAGGGAGGCGTTGCCTTTGCTCAACCTGATACCCTTGTGCCCGAAAGCGTCGTATTCCAGCTGCAAAAAGTGGAGGGGGCGAAAGCGGAATTGGGTATCAAAGAGTCTTCGAACCTCATGCAGTATGTAACTCTTAAAGCCTATAAGTTCCCTTTCATCAATTTGCTTTGGCTTGGTACGATCATTATGGTGTGCGGCTTTTTTATCAGTATGCTGTACCGCAGGGAAAGGAAAAGGATATTGAAGCCCAGCCCTTCGAAACAGCTCGCCGGAAAGCAGAAAACGCTAGAAGTATAGACAACGCATGCGAATCATTCTTCAAGGCACATGCGTGTTTTGAGCCTTCGTAGATATACGAGCAGGCGGCCTTGGATTAGGACTTTTCCTCGAATTTTAGCCTTTCTTAAACAGCGTTTTGGCTAATTTGCCTGTCATCTTTGACGAGCCTTATCCATTTTGTATTTTTAAGTTATGCGGTACCCGGTATCGATGTTCCTGCTGGTCTTTCTACTTTTTTGTCTCGGCCCTGAAACACAGGCCCAGCGCCCTGCGCAGCCCCAATATGGCCCGCATGATACCATTCTTGTTTCGGCCATTTATTACGACAATGAATGGATGCCTTACAGCGAGATGGACATGGTATATATTTCGAACGTTCCTCCCGAGAAACTCGCAAAGATCATGGCCGCGTACAACCGTCTGCGCAACGCAGTTTATGTGACCTATCCATATGCGAAAGCGGCCGGCTCGGTGATCAATGATGTGAACGCGCATTTGCAAAGCGTATCGAAAGGTGATCGAAAAAAATATATCAAATCGCGCGAAGCCGAACTGAAAAAGCAATTCTCCGATCCTCTGTCCAATCTTTCCGTTTACCAGGGCAAGGTGTTGATGAAACTTATAAACAGGGAAACGGGTAACGACTGTTATGAGCTGATCAGGGAATATCGTGGCGGCCTCAATGCGCGCATGTACCAGACCGTTGCCTTTTTCTTTGGGAGCAGCCTCAAACAGGATTATAATGCAAAAGATGATCCCGTGGATCGCCAGATAGAAGCTATTGTGCAGGAGATCAACGGCAGCTGGTATAATAATCCTTATAAGCCGGGTATTGCGCCCGGAAGATAATCCTTACTGTATTTGGAGTCATCAATCTTAATTGCTGATGGCAGCATTCAATGGCTTCTTCTGATCACGGCTCGGCTCTTCAAAAAAGTTCGTCCTGGATTTCACGATGTAGAGAAGGATGATCAGGAAGAACAGAAACCACCAGCGGTATTTTCTGAATTGTTTCATAGCGTACGATTCGTTGCCATAACAATATAATTTTTATTTTTTGGAAATAAAAGCACGGCTAAACGCAAAGCACGCTAAGCTTCGTAAATGCGTCCTTTAGATAAACAGGCGCAAAGGACCAATCACTCCGCCTCATGTCTCCTCTGCACCTGCAGCATCTTCGTCAATAGTCAGCAAAGGGACAGGGGAATAAGGATCGTTCTTTTAAATCCTGGGTCCCTTAAAAATATAGAAGAGGAGGAGACAGGGCGAGCATCAAAGGTTGAAACGCAAAGATGCGCTTTGCGGAACCCGGCGTACTGCGCGCTCTTTGCCTTTACCGTTTTCCGGCACGGCCAGCAACCTTCAATTGATTTTGGCTTTGATTTCTAATTATCTTTCAGCAATGAAATTGGACGTTTTGGCCTTCGGATCACATCCCGACGACGTAGAGCTTGGGTGCTCTGGCACACTGATTAACGAAGTGAACAGAGGAAAAAAAGTAGGTGTGATCGATCTTACGCAGGGAGAGCTCGGTACAAGAGGCACCATCGATACGCGCTACCAGGAGGCTGCCGATGCTGCCAGGATCATGGGTGTAGCCGTTCGCGAAAACCTCAAGATGCGCGATGGCTTTTTTAAAAATGACGAAGAGCACCAGATGCAGGTAGTGCGCGTGCTCCGCAAATACCAGCCTGAGATCGTGATCGCAAATATTTTGGAAGACCGCCACCCCGACCATGGCAGGGGCGGGTCCCTGCTTTACGACGCCTGCTTCCTTTCAGGCCTCCGGCAGGTGAAGACATTTGAAGAAGGAAAGGCGCAGGAAAAGTGGCGCCCGAAAATGTTACTGCATTATATCCAGGACCGTTTTTATGAACCTGATATCCTGCTCGACATCACCAAGGTTTGGGAACAGAGAATGCAGGCCATCAAGGCTTATAA
>DATMHB010000133.1:0-4676 GCA_035555175.1 Flavisolibacter sp.
TTTGCTTTTATTATTGTGCGTTGCGGTATCCCGCCAATGCTTTGACAGTACAAACCTACCATCCGGATCTTACTTCAGCAGGGTGTAAAATAGACATTCCCACGGGTTGATTTGGACAGGCGGCGTACCTACCTTTGAGCAAAGCTTTTTCATGAAACATCTTACCATTCTGGTCCCCGACGGAGAAGGCAATAACATCAGCAGCATAGCAGGCAGCTACAAAATATTTACAAGAGCGAATACCTATTGGAAAGAATCAGGAAGAAAACAACCATTTAAAATAGACGTTGCCGGCATTTCAAAAAAAGTTGAATACTATGATGGATTATTTAGGGTAAAGCCGCACAAGGACATTTCAGCGATCTCAAAAACGCATCTCGTTATCATTCCTTCACTGAATCATAATTATCAAAAAGCAATCAATGAGAACCAAACATTGATCAACTGGATCGAGCATCAATACAAGCGCGGCGCTGAAGTGGCCAGCATTTGCACCGGTGCATTCTTTTTGGCAGCGGCCGGCATGCTTGATGGAAGGACCTGCTCCACCAATTGGGCGGTGGCTGACAACCTCAGAACGATGTTCCCCAAAGTGGATGTGCAGATTGACAAGCTGATCACTGATGAAAACGGAATTTATACAAGTGGCGGCGCTTATTCTTTTCTCAACCTGATCATTTATCTCGTCGAGAAATATTACGACAGGCAGACCGCCATTTATTGCTCAAAAGTATTTCAAATTGAAATGGACAGGCAAAGTCAGTCGCCCTTCATCATCTTCAAAGGCCAGAAATCGCACGGCGACGAGGTGATACAGAAAGCGCAGGCTTATATTGAAAGCCACTCGAATACAAAAATATCTATGAAAGACCTGTCTTCGAAGTTTGCGGTAGGCCGACGGAATTTCGACAGGAGGTTTATTAAAGCTACAGGCAATACACCGGTGGAATACCTGCAAAGAGTAAAAATTGAATCCGCCAAAAAAGCCTTTGAAACCACCCGTAAAACAATTAATGAAGTGATGTATGATGTAGGGTACTCGGACGTGAAAGCGTTTCGTGAAGTGTTTAGAAAAATTACCGGCGTATCACCATTGGAATACAGGAATAAATACAATAAGGAGGCGTTGAATTGAGCGTTGACATCAACAAAACTTCACTGCTTTTGTACCTCTTCTGAAGACGGATGAAACACAACGACTGCGCAGAATGCAAAGGAGAGAACGCAAAGAAGGCCTTTTCGATACTTTGGGATACGTAGCGGTCTTTGCGTTTCATTCTCCCACTGCTGCTTAGCCACCATTATTCCGCACTTCCAGAATCGTAAATACCTTTTTACCACCAGGCACATTCCATTTCACACGCTGCCCCTTTCTAAAACCGATGAGCGCCGTGCCAACCGGCGACATAATGGAAATCAGTCTTTGCCTGATGTTTGCTTTTTCAGGCGTTACTACTTTAAGCTCCATGGTTTTGGCTTCCTTTTCCTCTTTTATAGTAACGACCGAATTGAGCCGCACCACATCTTCCGGCAATTCATCCCTTTGAACAACCTTTGCTCTTTTTAATTCTAACTTGAGCTCTTCGGCATCCTGCCGGTTAAATGCCATGGCGGGTGAGCCTCTTTTTACATACGACATCATGATCTCATAGTCCTCTTTCGCCAGTATCAGTCTCTCTTTTATACTTTTCATAACGATTCATTTAATGATAAAAAATTTTGTGCGTTCATGAGGTCCCTCTCGAAAAAACAGAACTGCGCGCCGTGGCCCCAGCGTCCTTCTTCCTGAGCACTCCAAACCGCGAACGGATGCCGTATTTTTTAAGCGCTACCACAAGCGCCGGCAAGGTGACCAGCAGCGCCCAATACCATTGACGCTCCATGAAACCTTTTTCTACAACAACTGCGTTCGCCAATATTGACATGAACACGATCATACCACCGGTTGATCCGGTTTTTGAATTTTTCATAACGACTTTATTTATTAATTCAAACTGCACCCCCTTTTCGTGGTGGGAACCGCGTGACGCAGCTTCTTGAACGCAACGCTGAGGGGCCAGCCGCATTCATTCTGCCTATCCGTGACCAAAAGGCCAAATCCTAATTGTATAAGGGCTAAGCAATGTTCTTTAAAGGCTTCTGCATCTTTGACAAGATCGTCTCCCAATGCTTTGCCTTGTGCTCCAACTCCTGGGCTTCGTAAATGTGGTTATCGATGTTGCGGTAAAACACGATCTCCACAGGATCCTGACCTGAAAATTCAAAGTGCAACACTATTTTTTCGAGATACTGGTTCAACTTATGTTCTTTCAGGTCGCCAACATTGATCGTTCCGAAGACCTTCTTCACCGTACAGAGCTTTATTTCGTTGAGGTCTATTATAAGGGAGGAAAAACCGTCGCCTTCCTTAGTGACCACTAAAATCTTGCGGTTCACGCCGTCAAGACCAAGAACACAGTGGCTCAACACTTCCTGACTTGAAAAACTTAGATTATTTTCTATTCCTGACTGGCTGAAATGCTTTAGTATAAGGTTCATAGCTTCACGTTTATGTTTGTTATGAATGCTGATCAGTAAAAAGCAAATGATTACAATGGAACCCACCAAAATGGCAGCGACGAGCAACGTTGACATAGCAAAAAATTTATTGTGTTAGGTGCAAGCGCTGACCAAAAATATTTTTTGTGAAGCAGGATCAGAAAGACCACGATGTTGAAGGCGATAAAGGCGAGAAGCAATCGTTGCTTGCTCAACCGCATGGATCGAGAGAATAAACATCCTGGTTCACCTTTACTTTCATTCCGCTTTTTCCGGTGCAGCAGACTTTCAATAATTATTGTATGATAATGCGAAACATCTCCCGGGGGAAATGGGATCAGGAGTGCGCGGACTTAAAAATCTTAAAGCTGGAAAAATAATACAAGTGTTGGCAGAAGGGAATAAACTCCGGGAACGACCATGTGTAGCAATCACTCATGTCGAGTATAATACGGCCGATCGGCTTTTTTTGAATAATATGATTGCGGTTCCCGGTCATTTCAACAAACTTACTAAACAAACCCCTGATAAAGACTAAAACCGTTTAATTTTTGGTTAAACCTCGCGAGTGATCAAAAACCGGTTGTTTAGGCTAATTTTCGCCGGCCGTTCCCCTTACGGTCGTCACCTATTCACGGGAAAATGAAAAAGGAAACGCTTCCTTACCGGTCCCCCTCATCGTGTTTGGTTTTTCCGCCATGATAAAGTCCAGAGTGCCGCCTTTCAAAAGATCGAAATGACCGATGCAGTTTTTGTCATAGCGCTTTCCATTCCGGCTTACTGCCTGCACATATCTTCCATTGCCCTTTGCATTGATGACCAGCTTTTGGTGATCGGCGAGCAACAAAGTGATCTTTCCAAACAAGGGCCCTCCCAGCACGTATTGATCGGTGGCAGGACAAACGGGATAAAATCCCATGGCTGAAAACACATACCAGGCAGAGGTCTGTCCATTGTCTTCATCTCCACAATAACCATCCTGCGTGGGTTTATACAAACGGTTCATGGCTTCACGCACCCAATATTGCGTTTTCCAAGGTTGGCCCGCATAGTTGTATAAATAGATCATGTGCTGGATCGGCTGGTTGCCGTGCGCATACTGGCCCATGTTCATGATCTGCATTTCGCGGATCTCATGGATCACCGAACGGTAATAGGATTCATCAAACACAGGAGGCATATTGAAAACAGAATCCAGCATCTGCACAAAGGCCGCGTCGCCACCCATTAATTTTTTCAAGCCGGCGATATCATGAAACACACTCCAGGTATAATGCCAGCTATTGCCCTCTGTAAACGCATCGCCCCATTTGAAAGGATTGAATGGCGAAGCAAATGTTCCATCGCTCTTTTTACCGCGCATCAAATGAGTTGAAGGATCAAACAGGTTCACATAATTCCTGCTTCGCTGTGCGTACAGCTCGATCTCTTCTTTCGGACGTTTCAGCGCCTTCGCCAGCTGGTAGATCGCAAAATCATCGTATGCATATTCTAGTGTCCTTGCTGCGCTCTCATTGATCTTTACATCATATGGCACATACCCGAGCTGCTTGTAGTACGACACACCCTTTCTTCCTACGGCGCTGACAGGACCTTCATTGTTCGCGCCGTGCAGCAATGCCTGGTAAAGGGTTTCGATGTCATAGCCGCGAAGTCCTTTGATGTAAGCATCAGCTACAACGGACGCAGAATTATTGCCGATCATGATGTCGGCATAGCCGGGACTTGACCATTCGGGAAGCCAGCCTCCTTCTTTATAATCATTGATCAATCCTTCCTGCATCTGCTTATTGATCTCCGGAAAAACAAGATTTAAAAACGGATAAAGAGCACGGAACGTATCCCAAAAACCGGTACCACCAAACAAATAGCCGTTTTCCACTTTGCCATTATAAGGACTGTAATGAACAACCATGCCGCTTTTATCCATTTCATACAAGCGCTGCGGGAACTGCACCATCCTGTACAAACAGGAATAAAATGTTTTTGTCTGTTCTTCCGTTCCGCCTTCTGCAAGCAGTCGCCCCAGTGTCTCATTCCAGCGCTTTCTCGCTTTTTGCCTTGTAGTTTCAAAAGCATCCTTGCCTATTTCTGTTTGCAGGTTCAGTTCGGCCTGTTCAAAAGAAATAAAAGAAGAC
>DATMHB010000134.1:0-2191 GCA_035555175.1 Flavisolibacter sp.
TTGTATTACGACCGCACGAAACCGTTTGAATTAACTGTACCTTTTTACAATGACTATATAGATACATTTTCGGTTGAGCGGCCCAAAGCCTATATCATTCCTCAGGGATGGTGGAAAGTGATTGAGCGCCTGCAGGCAAATGGAGTGCAGATGGGCCGCCTGAAAAAGGACACAACGATTGAAGTAGAGTGGTATAAGATAGCGGGCTATCAGAGCGGGCAACGACAGTTTGAAGGCCACCACCTTAATACGGATGTGCGCATTGCAAAAAATTTATCAAAAGTACGCTTCCGGAAAGGGGACTATTTAATTCTCATGAACCAGCTGGCGAACCGGTTCATCATTGAAACTTTGGAGCCGCAGGGAGAAGACAGTTATTTTGCGTGGAATTTCTTCGATCCCATACTGGGCCAGAAGGAGGGCTACTCGGATTATCATTTCGAAGACATTGCATCGGAATATGTGAACGGCAATCCGGAATTGAAGAAAAAATTGGATGAAAGACGCTCAACAGATTCGGCCTTTGCAAAGAACGCGGGAGCGCAATTGAATTTTGTTTTTCAGAATTCTCCCTGGTTCGAGCCGGCCTATCTTCGATATCCGGTCTACCGGATCTTAAAATGATCAGCATTGGACAAGATCAAACCGCCATATCACTACCGGTCGTGGATAGACGATAACGAGCGGACCGCGCACGAGATCGTTTCGGTCCTTTTTGATTTTCTTCATCCGGCTTCGGTTGTGGATTTTGGATGTGGTCTTGGCAATTTCATTCAGGAATTCGAAAAGAAGGGCGTGGAAAAACTTTTGGGAGTGGATGGTTACTGGGCGCAGGAAGATCCTTTGTTCAAAATAAAAAACGAAAATGCTTTCCTTGAGGCCGATCTTTCTGTGTATGTGCAATTGAATCAACGCTATGATCTTGCACTTTGTCTCGAAGTAGCGGAGCATTTACCACCGTCAGCGGCGGGTAATTTGATCACAACGCTGACGCACGCCAGCGACAGAATTGTTTTTTCTGCTGCACCGCCGGGGCAGGGAGGCATGAATCATGTAAATGAGCAGTGGATGGATTATTGGGAAGAGAAGTTCGCGCAGCGCGACTTCATTGTTCACGATATCTTGCGTCCGGCGTTCTGGAATAATGAAAAGATATTCTGGTGGTACCGGCAGAACATGTATTTCGTTGCTCATAAAAATGTTGAAGTAGACCGA
This sequence comes from Flavisolibacter sp., assembly GCA_035555175.1. Taxonomy (GTDB): domain Bacteria; phylum Bacteroidota; class Bacteroidia; order Chitinophagales; family Chitinophagaceae; genus Flavisolibacter. Next base: position 1,216 of record DATMHB010000134.1, read on the forward strand.
AAGGCGCTCCGTGGCGGGGGCGGAAAGATGCATTATCTGCACCCGGCCATACTGGAAACGAGAAATGCAGAGATGGAAAAATTGCAGTCGGGGGAAGAAGGATTGACGGTCTACCTGAAAATGCTGAGGCGCGCAATCATGAACAAGTTCAGGAAACGGAATCGTTGAACCGGCAAGATTCTTTCCTGTCATTACTGATCATGACTTAATCAAGAAAGGGTTCGACGACGTTGTGGTTTTTAGCTGTCGGCCAGCAACTCGTTCTCAATGTTTAAAAGCACGAGACGTTGGAGGCGCGAAGTATGCGGAAGGCAGGGAGGCGTGATCAACTTTGCATCTCTTGGTGGCTTTGCGTTGTTGGCGTTTAAATCCGTGTGCATGCCGGTTTATAAGGAAAGTGCAGAATAGAAAATGTTCTGCTTGTTGTTGGGTGACTATTGCATGTTGAATACGTACAGAAGTCAGGATGAGGCGTCATAGAAATAAAAAAGCCTCTCATTTCTCAAAGGCTTTTTTAATAAATATGGCAGCTACCTACTCTCCCGCATTGTGGTGCAGTACCATTGGCCATGAGGGGCTTAACTTCTCTGTTCGGTATGGGAAGAGGTGAACACCCTCGGCAAAACCACCATAATTTTTTAAGTTGTCTGTACTCTGGGAGTACGGACAGCAATAACTTAACATATTGGAAGAAAAAGAAGTTAGAAGAGAGTCTATTGATCCCGCAAAAAAATTTGCGGGAGTAAAAAAAAATTAAAGCGTACGAGCAATTAGTACTACTCGGCTTTGCTATTACTAGCTTTACACCTGTAGCCTATCAACGTAGTCGTCTACTACGGCTCTTAAAAGTAAACTCATCTTGAGGAAGGTTTCACGCTTAGATGCTTTCAGCGTTTATCCTGTCCGTACATAGCTACTCTGCACTGCACCTGGCGGCACAACAGATACACCAGCGGTACGTACGACCCGGTCCTCT
>DATMHB010000135.1:0-3440 GCA_035555175.1 Flavisolibacter sp.
GTGCCCATCCGATTGAAAAGCTTGTTCTCGGGAAATACCATCTTCCAACCCAGGAGCGTCGTGTTTTTCTTTTCATTGATCTTATCGGGTCTACGGAAATGGCTCAAAAACTCGGCAATGAACGTTTTTCTATGCTGACAAATTCGTTTTTTAATGAGATCGATAAAGCGGCGGCCAAATACAAAGGTGAAATTTACCAGTATGCAGGTGACCAGGTCATTTTGAGTTGGCCCGCCTCCGGATCCGGAAATTTTAGAAGTGCTTTCCAGTCCTTTCTGGAGCTCCAAAAACTCATGGAGCGAAAGATTTCGATGTATGAGGACAAGTTCGGCACGACGCCCGAATTCCGGGGCGCATTACATCAAGGAAAAGTTGTGGTGACATGGGTTGGCAGCACTAAAAGGGAAATACTTTTTCAAGGCGAGGTGCTGAACACAACGGCCCGTATAATGGATATGGCAAAAAAACTTTCTCAACCAATTTTAATCTCGAGTGAGGTAGCAAGAAAGCTAATTCCGTCTTTTGCTGATAAAATAACATATAGCGGCCTTTATAAGGTAAAAGGCATTGAAGGAGATCTTGCCCTGTACGGGTTGAAACCAAAGCAAGAAAGGATAACAAGCTGGGATTTGCTGAAGGAAGAGGTAAGGAGTGCTGCGTAGGGTGTGATAATGAATGTGCGTTTGCGGATCAAATGATCCGGCACATATTATCATTGTCCGAATAAGAGAATCAGTTTTTGTACGCCTTATTAAGAATTCTTTTGAAATACTCTGTAAACAAAACTGAGATCAGGCAATTGCCGGCCGGGTTATCAGTCTGCTCTCCAATTTCACTTCCCGGAATTGCACAAATCCATAAAATAACAGAAAGCGTAAGCCGACCTCGTCTATCGTCTCAATTTCTGCTGACAATTTATCCTGGAAAAAGAACAGCTTTGAAAAATATTTCTTACGAAAAATTTTCGGGCGTTTCCCGTTTAAGAAACCTGTCTGGAAAAATATGGTTGCAGCGGATACACGTTGTCTTGCACCAACTGAAGTCTTTCGACGAGGTGGGGTTCCAGCCTGGCAGCCCAGGCAGGCACAGCGTCGATTATCTGCCAACGGCCATTGGCATCTTTTTTCATTTCGAACATTACAAGTTCGCTTGAACCATTGAACGCGGTAATAAAAAATTTTGAACAGGAAAAAGAATAGACCTGGGTAAATTGAAAAGTGACGCCGGCAATCGTAAACTGTTCGAGTGTGTTGATCTTTTTCATGGTATTGGTTTAGGATATTCAAACGTAAAAATCGCTGGAGAAAATACCAATAAGCAATAACCTTTAATTTTTAATATAGAACAGTACTAGGGGGAACCGTTGTTTGTTGGGACAAGCCAACGGAGGAGTAAGTTCCACTTTCAACTTTCCGCGGTTGTTTGTTCATGGTTTTACGGTGGAAGTCGGAGGTTTGAAGGTCAGGCTTCAGATGGAAACCTTGCTTCGGTTTCCATTTCCAGCCAAATTTCCCGCGGACATTGAAGAAAACAAGAAAGACCAGGGTCGAAGCCGGACAAACAAAAGACCGAACGGCACGACGGGTGTAAGTGCATTCTCAAATCCGGTTATTCCGAAATATTGGGTTTGGTACAACAAGTCTGTTAACGAACAGCCTCGTGCTAGGTACATGTTAACTTGCTGTTTCCGCAATTACAAATCCTTTGAATTCGCAATGCCCACGTCCTGGCTTTGTGAGGCCATTCAAAACTTATAGGGTGCTATGTCCCATACAATACATGCTATGAATTGAATAAAGTTGCTTTAACAGCATTGTGAAGCTTAAGTTGATTAACTTAAATACCAAATATGCTTAAGCGGATTTCACACGAACATAGCCGGCGATGCGTATTTAGAAGCGCGTTTCAAATGCGCGTCTCACACAGTCAATTTCTTAAATCCAGATGTGATGTTTAAAAGTTACTTCAAGATTGCTGTTCGGCACCTGTTGCGGCATAAATTATTTTCGGCCATCAACATTTTCTGTCTCGCAATAGGCATTGCTTTTTGTTTGGTCATCGGCATTTATGTATTGAATCAATATAACATCAACGCGCCGCTGAGAAATGTGGAGCGCCAGTATATCATAAAGAGCCATTGGGCCGTGAAGGAAATGGGCCTGGAGATTACCACCTTCGGACCGTTGGCAAAAACTTTGCGTGATGAATACCCGTCACTGGTGGCTAATTATTACAGGTACAATCCGGTTACCAATGTAGTGTCGGCAGGTGACAAGTTTTTTAAGGAAAATATTGCCATCGGGGATACATCCTTCATTTCCATGTACGGCTTCCACGTACTCCACGGCAATCAGCAACGACCTTTTCCGGACAATAGCTCGGCCGTCATTACCGAAACAATGGCGCTGAAGCTATTTGGTAGGAAAGATGCCGTGAACAATGTCGTTAGCATCCTGACAACACAGAATGGTGTAAGACAGGATTATAAGGTTTCGGCTGTTGTAAAAGACATTCCATACAATTCGGTTACGAATTTAATCGGTGACACCTATTCAGTATTCGTTCCAACGGCAGACAACCGCTATTACGCCGGTGCAGACCCGTCGCAGTATTGGAACAGTGCTTACGAAATAGCTGCTGTTGAACTGCAGCCCGGAATCTCACCTGCAGACCTTGCAAAACCGGTTAAACAGATACTTGCCAAGTATACAACAACGTCTGTCCAGAACAATCTGAGTGTTGAGTTCGCGCCGGTGCGTGAATATTATCTTAATGATCATAATGGCGCACCCCGAAAGATGATCCGCACACTTTCTTTGACCGCGCTGTTTATTCTTTTAATGGCAGTGATCAATTTTGTAAACATCAATATCGGCAGCGCTTCGAACAGGCTTAGAGAAATTGGACTGCGCAAAGTATTTGGCGGCATAAGGCGGCAGCTGGTTTTGCAATTTCTTATGGAAGCCCTGATCCTCACGGCCATTGCCGCCGCGTTTTCATTGCTCTTGTACGAAGCCATTCGCCCTGTTTTCCGCCAGGTGCTGAATTCCGGGTTTCAATCCTTTCTTCACTTTGACAAGCTTGCATTTGCCTACTTCCTTGCGTTGATTATTGGTACCGGTCTTATAGCAGGTATGTATCCGGCGTTTGTGCTGAGTTCCTTACATGTTACCAACGCCGTAAAAGGAAAAATGAGTAGGGTAAAAGGCGGATTGGCCTTACGAAAGACCATGCTGGTTGTGCAGTTTACACTTGCCATCGTTGTTTTTATAAGCGCCCTGACTGTGTCCCGGCAGGTCTCTTACATCTTTTCTAAAGATTTGGGCTACACCAAAGATCAGGTTTTGGTTTTATCCGCCTTTCCAAAGCAATGGGATTCGGCTGGCGTTCAAAAAATGCTTAGTATCCGCGACGCTATGAATCAGCTGCCACATGTGCAG
>DATMHB010000136.1:0-2649 GCA_035555175.1 Flavisolibacter sp.
ATTGGTGGCCTGGAAAAAGAAAATATTACCGGTAACGTCAGCTATGATCCGGATAACCATCAGCTGATGGTAAAGATGAGGCAGGAGAAGGTGGATAAGATCGCCGATCATATCCCCGAGCAGCAACTGGATAACGGACCCGATAAGGGCGACGTGTTGGTACTGGGCTGGGGTTCCACCTATGGTGTGATCAAGACGGCTGTAGAGCAGCTGCTCAACGAAGGATACAGTGTAGCACACGCCCATTTGCGATACATGCGGCCTTTCCCAAGGAATCTTGGAACGATGTTGAACAATTATCAAACTGTGTTGGTACCTGAGATCAATAACGGTCAGCTGATTAAAATTATCCGCGATAAATACCTTGTCGATGCCAAGGGCTACCATAAGATCATGGGTGTGCCTATAACCAAGGCAGAACTGATTGAAGCCATCAAGAAATACTTAACAGCAGTTCCTGCCAGATAATTTTCAGTCGTCAATAATCGATGGTTGGTACGCTGTTCGCGGCGCCGCTGCCCTGCGTAATGATGGCTGCAATAGCGAACGCTGCTACGGCCACAATGAGGCCCACCATAAAAATGGTATAGGAGATCCTGAGATATCGGTATTTTTTTGCCAGCACAACCCCAAGAAAGTATACGTCCTTGATCATGCTGTTATAAAGATATTCTCCGTCCTTCATCATCTGGTTCATCGCCCACTGGTAGTCATCTACCTGCATGCGGAAAAAATTTCCAAAGAATAAGAGGTTGGTTTTTTTATTCCTGATATCTTCTTCTGTAAATCTTCCGCCGCTCACCGATGGACGTGTTGCGAGAATGGCAAAGGTCATTGAACCAAGACACACAGCAAGGAGCACGCATGCGGGAACGATGTATTCCCGGTAATATGCGAGCTTTCCGAACAACACGGAGATCACGATCGAGATGATGATGGAATTTACCGAGATCATGATGTGGGATTTGTTGTCCGACATGGAGCTTAGCCTGAGGTGGTTGCCCGATACAATGCGGAACATGGTTTGAATGCCACGTTCTGTTGATTTCTGTAAGGCCTTTTCATCCTGCTTTGCAGGAGCGTTCGAGATGTAAGGGAAAACTTCAGGCTTCACTTCGCTATCCTCGTCACGGTCTGCACTTTTCTTTTTGAGTGAAGCAAGGTTCTCATTCTTTTTTGGCTCGAGATTATCCTGACCGAATTCAGTGAAATAATGATGCTCCTCCAAAAACCTGATATTGCCTTTGCGCCATTCTTTTTTAGATATCTTTTGACCCAGCAAATTTTCCCTTTCCTGTTTCAGCAATTGACTCATAGCTTTGAAGTCCCCCGTTGCCAGGTGCGTTAGGTCGGCGTCACAAAGAATTTTTTCCACCTGACTTACGGGCGACTGGGGCATTCGGGTTGACTGGATAGCAGAAGATATCCTGTGGATGATGGCTTCGTCCACACTGTGCTGGTGCAGGAACCTGCTTGCGATCTGTACGCTTACGTCCTCATGTCCGTCGGGCCGTCCCGATGAATAACCCGTGTCATGAAACCAGGCGGCATTCATCAACACAAACCGGTCTTCGTCGTTGAGCCGGTAAAAATCAGCCATCTGGCTGGCTGATTCGGCCACACTCTCGGTATGATCGAGATTATGAAAAACAAAAGCCGGCTTAACCTGATGTGTAAACAGTTCGGTGACATAATGACGCGCTGCAGATAAAATTTGTTCCTGGGCCTCGTTCATGTGGTGCGTTGTTTGATAAATAATTTATTTAAAGATGAGAATGTTTATTCAAACCAAATGCCCGCTTTTGCTGAAAAGCCTCCTCGTGTGTGCTGTAACGTTAACTACAGCCTGTAATCAGCAAAGTTACAATTCTCCCGAAGGCTATGATTTGAATAAGCCTCAAAAGATGGAATTGGGCAAAGTTCTCAACGAAATTTCAGGGATCACTTACTATCAGGAAAACAACGCATTGCTGGCCATTTCTGACAGTAAGGAAAAGGTCTTTGAGATCAACGTTGACAAGCGTAAGCTCAAAGATTTCACTGACCGTGTGATTGGACCTCAGAATGATATCGAAGACGTAGCGCGGGTGGACAGCATCATTTATCTTTTAAGCAGCAAGGGAAGGATATATACCGTGCCCATGAAAAAACGCAATGACAGCAGCGCCATCCGCAGTTATGATTTTTCTTCTGATGAAAAAAATGATTTCGAAACGCTTTACTATGATCCGGGGGTTTCAGGATTGGTGATGTTATGCAAAACATGTGCCTTCGACAAGTCGGAGGACGTGCATTCTGCCTTTCGCTTCGACCTGGCAACCAATACTTTTGATTCAACTGCCCTGTATACCATCGACGACAAGGCGGTGAATAAGGTCCTTAAGGACGATAATGCCAAATTCAAGCCTTCAGCCGCTGCTATCCATCCTGTGAACAAACGTTTGTACATTTTATCGTCTGCGGGAAACCTGCTGGTGGTGGCAGATAACAAAGGACAGCCAATTGAAGCCTATCACCTGAATCCTGATGAATTTCCCCAGGCAGAAGGCATTGCTTTTGCACCCAATGGCGATATGTATATTTCAAATGAAGGAAAGCAAGGCAAACCTACCTTACTGCTCTTCCCTTACCATGAAAACAAAAAAAACA
>DATMHB010000137.1:0-2598 GCA_035555175.1 Flavisolibacter sp.
CCGATACCTATCCGAGCTCGAACACAACCTTGTGCTGTATTATACATCTACAAGCAGGGAGTCTGCAAGGATCATTGAGCAGCAGTCGAAGAATGTAACCTCGAAAAAGGAGCAGTCGATAGAAGCCATGCACCAGTTGAAGCAACAATCACAAATGATGAAGGAGGCACTGCTCAGAGGCAAGCTGAACGAATTCGGAGAAATCCTCGATTATGGATACCAGCAAAAAAGATTGATGGCCGAGGGTATTTCCAATCCCTTGATGGAAGAGATCTATGAAACTGCCCGGAATGCGGGTGCAACAGGTGGGAAGATCTCCGGCGCGGGCGGTGGCGGCTTCATGATCTTTTATTGTCCGGGCACGACGAAGTATAAAGTGATCCAAAGCCTGCAGCGCTTTGGCGGACACCATAAAAATTACCAGTTCACAAAGCACGGCTTAAAAACCTGGACGGTATAACGATTTTGTAAATTCAATGACTATGGAAAATATAAAAAGCATCATTCAGGCATCGATCGATGTGAAGAAGCAGATCCTGCAGGATGATTCGATGATCAGCAATATGCTGAAAGTGGCGGAATTAATGGCCGCTTCACTGGCCAGCAAAGGAAGGATCTATTTTTGCGGAAATGGAGGAAGCGCTGCCGATGCCCAGCACCTGGCCGCAGAATTTTCAGGCCGTTTTTATAAAGACCGTCCCGCACTCCCCGCGGAAGCGCTTCACTGCAATACTTCTTATCTCACTGCCGTCGCCAACGATTATAGTTACGATGTGATCTATGCCCGCCTGGTCGAAGGCATTGGAAACCGCGGGGACGTTCTGGTAGGCCTATCCACTTCCGGCAATTCAGCCAATATTGTGAGAGCCTTTGAGGCCGCAAGGGAAAAAGGTATCACTACGATCGGTATGACCGGGCTTTCTGGTGGCGCCATGAAAGGATTGAGCGACATTCTTTTCAACATTCCTTCGGCCGATACGCCACGAATACAGGAGAGCCATATTTTAGTAGGACACATTATTTGCCAGCTCGTGGAAGAAATTGTATTCACGAAATCATGAGCCGCGAAGCCATCATACTTGCCGGCGGCATGGGAACAAGACTTAAGGGCACAGTGCCTGATCTTCCCAAAGCGATGGCGCCTGTGGCCGGCAGGCCTTTCCTTTCTTTCGTGATCGACTCCTTTCGCATGGCCGGTGTAGACCGCTTCATCTTTTCGCTCGGCCATCAGGCAGCGTCCATTACAGATTACCTGGCACAAGAATATCCGACGCTCGATTATAAGATCGTGAAAGAAGAGATCCCCTTGGGAACCGGCGGCGCCGTACGCCTGGCCATCAGCGAAGCTCAGGAAGAGAATGTGGTCGTTGCAAATGGCGACACACTCTTTAAAACCGACATTGAAGCGTTATACTCATTGCACCAAAGCAAGCGTGCAGAATGCACCCTTTCCTTAAAACCTATGAGCAACTTCGAACGTTACGGCGTAGTTGAAATGGATGAAGATGGAAGGATCACCAATTTCAGGGAGAAACAATTTTATGCAAAGGGACTGATCAATGGAGGGCTGTATGTGCTCGATAAAAAGAGATTTCTACGGCGTCCATTTCCGCAAAGTTTTTCCCTTGAAAAAGATTATCTCGAGAAATGTTTTAAAGAAGGAACGTTCTTCGGTTCCGTTCAGGATGGCTATTTCATTGATATAGGCATTCCGGCCGATTATGCAAGAGCAAACGATGAATTGAGACAAGAGCTTCATGATCTGAAAAAAATCGACTGTAGCTGGACCTTATTTCTCGACCGTGACGGCGTGATCAATGAAGAAACCGTTGGAAGATATGTATTGCATTGGGGAGAATTCATTTTCAGCAAGGGAGTCCTTGATGTATTTAAAAAGCTGAGCACCCGTTTTGGAAGGATCATAATCGTATGCAATCAGCGAGGTGTGGGCCGGGGGCTGATGACGGAAGCAGCGCTCCAAAGCATTCATCTTGAGATGCAGCGGGAGGTGGAGATCGTTCATGGCAGGATCGACCGCATATATTACTGCACAGACAGGGATGAGAAATCATTTAACCGGAAGCCCAACCCCGGCATGGCGGTACAGGCAGCAAAGGATTTTCCCGATATCGACCTTTCTAAAAGCATCATGGTGGGCAATAAGCCCAGCGATATGCGCTTTGGCCGCTATGCCGGGATGGTCACTGTTTTTGTAAAAACTACGAACCCGGACCAGGTGTTTCCCCATCCTGATATCGACTTTGTCTACCCTTCTCTTTACGATTTTGCCTCGGACCTCTAACCTTAAGATAATTTTTGAACTTTTTTGCCGTTCTTAGCAGAGACTAAATCGTCTATCCAGGTGAAAAAGCCACTCCTATATTTGCTCTTCATTTTTGCTGTACACGGCGCTGCCACTGCACAAAAAATTGCTCCGGCCGACCTGAGGTTATTGGAAAAAAGAGAGGACAGTCTCAAATCGTTTGTGAAAAACGTTATGATAGACAGCTTTACGGCTGGAAGAATGCGTAGCGACAGTCAATTTGTAAAGACCCTTGTACGAAGCCTTCAGGTAAAAAATTCTTTCTATTTTCCTTT
>DATMHB010000138.1:0-8230 GCA_035555175.1 Flavisolibacter sp.
AAGCTGCTTTCGGCAAAGAACTGGAAGCTTTTGGCCGGCGCCGCAGAAGAAATCGCCTCCATGTTCTGCTCAAACCGGACGCCGAAGTTAGGATCGTGCCAGCCAATCACCGGCCGCTTGAATTTGGTGAGCAGAAAGCGCAGGTCATCCCTGATCGTATTGAAATCGAGTGTTTGATAAGCAACGGTGGAGTCGATACAAAATGGACAGGTATAGGGGCAGCCCATAGAACCTATCATCGGAACCATTTTCAACACGGGTGCTTTTTTCAAAGTGGGCTCAATGAATTTCCATCGCTCCCTGATACCTGGTAACTGCGCGGGTTGTTTGCCCGCAGAAATATAGCGGCCCTCGGTAGTTTGAGGCTTGCATTCGTTAACTACTTCTTCAATAGAAGCCTGGTCTGTGAAGCCCAGAACATAATCAAAATATTTTACGGCATCGTCCGGATAGCAGCGCGCGTGAGGTCCGCCAAGAACCGTAACAACGCCACGGCTCCTGAAATAATTACTCAGCGAATAAGCCAACAGCGCTGCCTGGGTGAATGAGCTGATAAATACAATATCAACTTCTTTTGGCAATTCTTTCGACAGGTCTTCCCGGCCCGTGTAGCAGACGAGTGTAACATCGTGCCCCTGCTGCGAACACCATGTGGCCACTACCTGCGGCATAATACTCGCCAGGTTGGCGTGCATGACCTTTGCCCATAATGCATTTGTTGGTCCCTTACTAACAAGGTCAATAACGCTAATTTTTAGTTTTGCCATAGTATAGATTGATAATTCAGCGGAACCAGATCCTGATCCTGTCTAAACAATTTTTAGGAATGAAAAAATAGGTAAAGATGAAATTATGGGCGTTAATTTAAGTGAAAAAATGCGAAGCGCAGGAGGTGAAACGTTTGATGCATAAATTTTTTTTTCAGACTCGATCCGAACGCAATTTTTCTTTTAGCCCCAAAAGTGGAAGAAGTCCGTATGGTTCAGGATGCATCGCTGTACAACACGAAGAAGACAGCTTGCAAAATGAATTCCGACTAAGGTAATGTAATTATTAATAACAGCCGGGCTTATTTGCAGAAACGCCCGGTCAGATTCAACAAGTTGACAGTAGGTGAATCAGCAGCGTAATTCAGGAATGGACAAAAATGAACAATGCGCGGATTAATTATTGAACTCGCCTGCCCTGTATTCCATTTCCCTGACGCCGATCTTCTTTCCATCGAGCTCGGAGCGGTCAAGACCGAGTATGGCCTGCTCACCCTGGGCCTGGATGGGCATTTCAACAAAAGCATTCCCCTTCGAACGTCCATTCAGCCGGTCTCTCAGGATCACGACGAAGCCCACTACGCCATACACCGCAAACACCTTCCGCAGCTCGGCTTCGATGATATTAAAACTCAAATTGGTGATGTGAATATTCATAAATGTAGATGACCTTGAAAGGCCCCAAGCTTGAAGTGAATTTGAAACAGGCCGGCTGTTAACGGAACTAGCTAACCGAAAAGGGGACGGCTTTCCCGCAACATCAATCCGCCGTTATCTCGTCCTGGCCTACAGCGACCTCAGGCAGAAGACGGATCATCAACTGGAAGTTCTTGTTCATGTCCACCTCATATTCATGTTTCATGAACAGTTGCTTAATCGTGTCATCTTTCTGAAGTGTCGACACAAGATCTTTTGCCACCAGCGAGGTGATCACGTTATCCGCCCTTCCGCGCTTAATATGAATATTGAATTTATAGCTATCACGGCGGCCGGCCGCCGCCTTCTCGAAATCGATCGAATTCATATCAAGCGTCTGTTCACCTGCGTTGGAGCGTTTAAGCAAAATCCGTATGATCGGGAGATACTTATCCCAAACCTGCGTATATATAAAATTCGTTTTCATCACTGAAAAGGTTGGCAACCCGCATCAAGCCTCAGGCTTCGAAACCGTCCTTGGAGAGGCTGAGCCTTGAGAACTCGGAGCCACTGAAGATCTTGGCGAGGTTAACGTTCTTGGACTTGTTGTATTCATCAAAATGCGAGCGGGTAACAATGCGCCAGAAGTTTTTCGATTTGAGATGAGAGTAATCCTTATCCCTGACGAACAGGCCGTGGATGGCATCTCTTTTCTTAAAATTGATCTTAACGTAGTTGTTATCGATGGATGTCTTCGTATCAAGGAACTTTTCGATGTCTTCAATATTCATTTCTTATTGTTTGGTGTGCCGGGATCAACCGGCTTATGAAAAAATAAGCGCACTATTTTCTTCTGCCGACCGCATACGAGCCCTTGTGCTCTGTTCTGGGCCTTGCCTTCTCAACGCTGATGGCCATGCCGTCCACAATGCAGCCGTTGATCTTTTGGATCGCAGCTTCCGCCTGTTCATCATCCTGCATCTCAACAAAGGCAAAACCTCTCGAGTAACCTGTAAAACCATCCAGCACAATATGCGAAGAGCTTACTTCACCATGTGTGGCAAATAAGGCCCGCAGCGATTCATCCGTTATCTTATCACCGAGATTGGAAACATAAATATTCATAATGATCTTTTGAATTTTGAGATGAAGCAAGAAGTGAGAAAGGAGAGGAAAAACAGCGATTCAAACTGATGCTAAAAGCTCAAGGTACCGTTCAAAGTTACGTGTAATCGGCGAAGGCTGCCGATATATTTTGCATGTTGCGTAAAGAATACACCTATGCCTCCAATTATTGGGAAAACATTGTGAAGTCTGCAATCATTTTATGCGCAATTAACGGCTGCGCTTGCATCGTGAACAAATAGTATACTGATGAACTGCACGATGTAGCAGAAGATGCTTCGGAACGAAAATATTCAACTCATTGCGGATTTTTTTCTGAAATGATCCTGAAAGAAGAATCAATTGTGTATTCAATGGTGGTTGTATATTTTTCGGTTTTTGCATGTGGCCTGCTTTTCAATTTTTCGTTGATCCTTACGACTACTTTACAAGATTGTTGCGCCGGCGTAACAGCAAGCGACGAATAATCCGGCCTGCCCTGGTAAAATGCGGGCGCAATGAAAAGGTCTTTTATGATGAGCCGCAAAGAATCGTTGCGCACATTACGCTTATCGTAATAATTATCCACCTTTCCTGCATAGTGAACCATGATCGCGTTAAGGTCGCGCTGATTGTATGCGTCGAATAACTGTGCGAGGAAGGTGCTGATATTGGCCGTTGTAAATACCGGCACCTCCTGTGGTGCCGTCGCTGCCTGCTGCTTTACTTCGGGTTCATCCGGTATACGTTCATCTTTCGAAATATACGTTACAGCAAAATAAGCTGCAGTGGCCACAAGGAGTACGCAAGCCATAAGAATGAGCCGCTTCCCTACCCTGCTTGCCATCCTCATGAAAGCGCCCGTAGGCTGCCGCTTCTCTTCAACTTTGCTTGCAGCAGATGGCTTGCCCTGTTCCTCTACATAAATTGTGATCGAACGATGCGCAGTCCCGGTTGTCAGAAAATAATCGGTGGTGTTATTCATCACTACCTGCCTTGTTCCTGATCTTTCCTGTACCTCGCCGATATTGGAAATGTAAATGCGGCTGTTGCCCCTCACCTTCCAGTAAATGGTTATCAACTCACCGATCGATACCCTGTTCTTGTCGGCCCTGAACTCTATGATCTCATCCGAATCAGCCATGGATTGTCCCCTGCCCGGCGGGCGCTGCTTATTGACGAAATCTATCTCATAGCTATCGACCGCTTCGTTCACCGGAACAGGGCTCATGGCTGAACCGTTGGAAACGGCCACGTGTTGAAAATCGCGCTTATATAGGCTGAGTCTTAGCGGCGTGATCCCTTTCTTAACGCCCTGCACCAGCACATCCTTCCCTGCCGGTATCGTCTTGATCTCAATTGTATATTGTTTTTCTAACTCTGCAGGAGGCAGCTCGGAAGGTTGGATCGTTTTCGAAACACGTGGCCGGTACAGTTCCGGCCTTTCAATCATATGCAGATCCCTGGCTTTACAAAACAGCATTAGCTTATCGAGATAATAGTTCAGGGCAGGCCGGTTATAGGACCGCAGCTTTTGAAAAGCCCTGGACTGTTCAGGATAAATAAGATCCCTGACGTTAAATATAAAATGTGCTTCGGCTGAATTGCCCTTCCACAACGCCGGGTCCTGTTTGAGCGCCTCGAGCCCGGTAAGGAAGACCCATATGGCGAACCTGTCCATGTCAGAAGCAAAATCGCTGGACAGCCGCTTTGGATGCTGGAATCCCGGCGTACCCGGTTCTTCGTTCAGCTTGCCTTCGAATTCCGGAAGGAACATGGAAGTATAATCAACCAGCCTTAATTGATATTCAGTACCGGCCGTATCCACCAGAATATGGTTGAAATTAAGGTTACCGTGAGCCACACCCCTGCTCTCCATTTGCGATTGCAATTGAAGCAGCTTGTGCTGGAGGGCGGTGAGTGCCGCTTCATCATGCTTGATGCCTGTTATGTAATCATCTAGCTCGATGCCGTCCACCCAATCCATGACCACCGCCGGGTACCATTGTCCTTCAATAAAAATCTCCTTTTCAATGAAATCAAAAGCCACTTTCCAGCCGGCAGTTTCCGACCGAAGAAAGGCAGCGATTTGCTTGTAGCGCTGAAAAGTTTCTGGTTCGCCATTCAAAAAGAAGCGAATGGCATAGTTTTTTGAGTCTTTGGTGGCGCGGAAGATAGCGGCCGAGTTGCCCGAATAAAAGCAGGACGAAGGTTCCTTGTCTTTTCCAGGCTGAAAGGTGTAGTCGTTCAGGAAAGAAAAATCATCAGGGTCTTTCTTATTGACGGCAGCAGCGTATTGTTCTACTGAAGGGAGGACCATAGGTATAGGGTGTTTCCTGGTTTGTTTCCGGCACCATTCAATCAAATATGCTGCCAGTCAACGATTCGGGCCTGGTTACGGTATGGGATTCACTGCCATGCAGCGATCACAAAGGCAATTTATAGATTATTTACGTAATTTCATTTTATACGAAACCATTGAATACAATTTAGCATGAAAGTTAGACCCCTAATTTTCTTATTGTATTCCACCCTTTTTTTTGGCTGTAAAAAATTTGTGGAAACACCTAAGGAAACCTGTTTTATTCCCTACGTCGATTTTGTTGCCTATCACGTTGACCCTAATTCTCTCGAAGTCAGTTTTTCTTCTGTTATTACTTATAATGGTACGATCACTTCGCATAAATGGGATTTCGGCGATGGCACCACCTTCAATGGTGCAACCCCTCCGCCTCATAAATATCCTCCGTCATCCACGGCCAATAGCGTTTACAAGATCAAATACACAGTGGCCAATGAATGCGGGGAAGCCTTCTGGACAAAGGAGATCTCCATTTCGAAGTGTTTGCCCGACGTGAAGTTCAGTTATACATTCGTAAATGATTCCACGATCGAACTGACCAACCAAACCAAGAGCGGAAGCCCTTCCACTTTTGTGTGGGACTTTGGCGACGGAACTTCAAGCGTTTCTGCGGCCAATACCCTTACAAAAACGTATGGTCAGGATAAAGCCTATACCATTTCATTAAAGGCTTCGAATGCCTGCGGTGATAATTTCTATTCGTCGCCCGTAACGATTTGCCGTAAGCCTGTGGCCGCGCAAAATATCTCCGTATCGGGATGCGGGACCGTGACAGTCAATGCTTCCGCGTCGAAAAATGGCGCAAAATTCCAATGGAATTTTGGGAATGGGGTGATCCTGCCTGCGCAACCGGGAACCGCATCTTCGATCAGTTACACTTACCCCTCGCCGGGTTCTTTATCCATCAGTCTTGTTGTACTGAATCAAAGCGGCTGCGATTCGGCAAAAATCTCAAGCCCCGTTACGATCAACGCCACGACCATTGTTCCGAACAATCAATGGTCTTACACTTCTGACGACCTGGATTTCAATTTTTCAAGGGCCTCCGTAACTAATGCCACGAGCTATTCGTGGAATTTTGGTGACGGAACTACGGCACAGGTCCAGAACCCTGGCAATAAGACCTATGCAAATCCGGGCATCTATACCATTTCGCTTTCCGCCGGTAATGGATGTGCCAACCATAATTTCAGTGAGACGATCACGGCGCCCTATTACAAGGCGTTGGCACAGGCGCCGGGCACCGGAATGCAACAGGTGATTGCCGTATCGCCACAAGTGATTTATTTCCTTGGAAGCAATGGAAAAATGTACAGCACGGATACCGCCGGACATTGGTCGGCTGCAATAAATCTTCCTTCCTCGCTGAGCTTCAACAGTGATACGAAATTGTTTAAGGATCCGAACAATAATTTATGGATCTATGGCAAGAACGAAGTGGCCAAATTCAATCCTTCGGGGAACACGTGGACTTCGTCTTTCAACACGCTGGGATGGGACAGGAATACGACGGTAGTTTCCATCGCCGTTGATTATTATGGCAATCTCTGGACCGCGGCCGAAAAACAGCTCCGGCGCAACGGCGCTGTAATAAGTTCAGGCAGTATCCAGTTCTCTTCTATTGCCTTTGCGCCGGCGAATGGACGCGTATGGGCCACCGCAACAAACAAAAATGCCCTCTATTATGCAAGCGTGAATGGAGGACAGTTGAACACGGTTAATATGAGCCAGATCACCAGCGGTGCGGACGATATCAAAATTCATCCCAACGGAGACCTGTATATCACAACGAGCTCGGGATTTATCAGGGCAAATACAACGGGGAGCTACATAAGCAGTTTCAATTCCTCTAATACAAACGGACTTTTATCCACGGCGCCACAGTCACTGGCATTCGACAATGAAGAGAATATTTGGGTGCTTCAGAGCGGAAGATTGCTGAAGATCCCGGTAATGGCTTCAACGGCTGCAAAAAATTATTCTTTCACGCCGGATCTGACCAATATCTCTTCTGTTGATGTATTGAATGTGAATGGAACCGATAATGATCTTTTACTCTCAAAAACCTCAGGAAATGTGGCGATCAGGATTAAATAATATGGGTCTTATTTTCCTGTTGATGCTCCTAGCTTTTCAGGGCAGATCACAGGAGGTTGTGAAGGATATAAGGATCCAAAAGGTCAGCTCCGTGCTGTATAAAGTTCAATACCAGCTCAGCGCATCGAAGGATTTTGCATTCCATTCCGCGGAGCTGAAAATTTTCAGGAAGCGGGAGAATAAGGTGGAAGAAATATTTTCTGTTCCAGTAGACCCGAAGGAATTCCGCTCCGGAAATAAAACTTACACTTATTATTGGAAAACAGGTGCAGCAACGATTCGTGAAGGAGATGAATTACAGGCCCGGATATTCTTATCATACACAAAGGGCATAATCGCCAACAGTGGAAAAAATACCAATCGGCCTCCCACCGCAAATGCCGGCACTTCGATGGAAGTGCAATTGCCACTGTCCGTGCCGGTAATGCTGAACGGTACTAAATCATTTGACAGCGATGGTAAGATCAGGCGGGCACAATGGAAACAGATAGGAGGCCCGTCGCAACCAAGGATAGTGTCGGCAGATTCACTGGTGGCTTATCTCAGCGGCGATATAAAGGAAGGCAGCTACGCCTTTGAGCTAACTGTGACGG
Source organism: Flavisolibacter sp. (assembly GCA_035555175.1). Taxonomy (GTDB): domain Bacteria; phylum Bacteroidota; class Bacteroidia; order Chitinophagales; family Chitinophagaceae; genus Flavisolibacter. The sequence goes on from DATMHB010000138.1 coordinate 7,560, forward strand.
ACAACCAAGGCGCCACCAGTTCGGACAGGATACTCCTGAGCGTAAAGCCCGCGCCCTTCGTTCCCGCCCTTCCTCCAAATGCAGGCATCAAGAATAAAAAAGCAGATACGTTAAACAATGTCACCTACATGATCGTCCGCAGGGATCAGAAGCTGAAAGGCGGTCCGCGCAATGCCATTTTCAATATTGTTCCGGGGACAGGTCATTACCTCGTGAGCGGTGATCCGTACGGAAATAAGAGAAAGGCTACAGCTTTTATCGTGACGGCGTTGTTTGCAGGCAGCGTTGGAGGCACTTTTTATTTTCATGAACAATCGCAAAAAGAATATGACCAGTATACGTCGATGGCCAACTACCGGGAGTTCCAGCGCGATGCCAGTGGAAATATTATTGGTGTGCGCGGGGCAAGCGAAGCAACAGCCACGCAGCACCTGGACAAGGGCAATAACGCAAGAAGAAAAGCATTGATCATGGCTGGTGTGAGCGCCTGCATTTTTGTTGGAGACATGGTATACACAATTTCAAAAGGCACAAAAAATCAACGGCAGTGGCGAAAGGATAATCGTCCTGTCACCAGTCTTTTTATTTCATCAGACGGCTCGCTGGTCTCGGCAGGCGTCAATTTAAAATTCTGATCATGAAGAAACTTGTGACGATATGTATGTCTGCCT
>DATMHB010000139.1:0-3932 GCA_035555175.1 Flavisolibacter sp.
GGAATACGCTTTGCAATTTCGTGGTGGAGGAGTATGAAGAACATTTCCATATCGCCATAAAACTTGCTGATGGCGAATTGATGTTCCGGTCAACCGAAAAATTCTATTCGAGAGAAGTCGCGGAGAACGCAGTTAAGGATCTCGTCGAATCCCTGCGCGACGAACGGAATTACGAAGAAACCGGAGATGAAACCCAGGGATACGCCCTCAGGATACACTATGGCGACAGGCAGGTGCTGGCTGCAAAGCAGTATGCAACACGCCACGAGATCCATTCGCTTCGCAACGGCTTGTATCAACTATTTTCATTCACTCCCGACCGCGAACACGATATTGTTGTCAGCAGGCATGTGTACAAGGTCATCCTGCGGGATCGCGACGGAAAGGAAATTGCTTCCTCGAAAAAGTTTTTTGATGAAGAAAGGAAAGCTCAGGAATATGCAGCCCGGTCCGCCAACACCATCGGCAGGCCAGCCCATTGGACTTTCGCACAGGGAACAAGGCCATTTGATAAAATCGTTTTCGATAACACGGTCCCGGAGGAGCTAAAATTTTTGGATCGTCACCCGTTCAAGAAAGACATCAACGATACCATTATCGGGAAACCCGGCAAGTACGAATTTGAATTGCTTGACCGTCTCAACAATTTCAAATTTTCATCCGTGGGCGAATACGACTCGGCGGAGCAGGCAGAGGAAGCGTGCTGGAAATTATTGGTTCCCCTTGCCCGGCCTGATGCCTATGAACCTGAAAGGGATGGAGAATCGGGAAGATACAGGCTAAAGATCAGGCAGGAAGATGGATCGGTCGCGCGCACGGATCCATATTTCAGAACAGAGGGTGAGGCACGCAACGCGGCACAGGAGATCAATGAGCTGATCACCCCTCATCAGTACAATATCAGGGTTGAGCGCCGCGACTATAGATGGAGCTTTCTGTTCCTTCTGGGCTATATCCCTGGCCATCAGTTCAGGTTTCGCAGCGCTGTTGATTACGCCGATGCTTCAGAAGCTTTCAAACATGCATTGGAATATTATTCTATGGCGCATCAGCTGCAGATGAGCACAAGCAAGAACTCCGTGCTGCTTACCCCGGTGGGAAGTAGTCTGGCAACCGTTTTTGATTCGCCGGATGGCAGGCCGCCCGGAGAAGAGCTGAAGCGTGAGATTGAAAATGATGTGCAATTGAAAAAGCAGGTATATGAGCTGGTGCATGAATCTGATCCTTCTTCTTATGCGCAGTTCGTCACCAACGATGTGGACGACTCTAGATTAAAATTTGTATACCGTCTCGTGGACAAGGATAAACTGTATGGCTGTTATATCGGTGAGTATCCATCAGACGATCCCAATGCGATCGGCGAGTTCAAAAAAGCACTGTTCCAGAATCCCGCGCAGCCGAAGTTTACCATTATGGATACGGCCGGGGATATTAATGAGCGAAAGGACGCGGCCACCAATGCCGTATGGTATCATTATACTGTCCGTTGTATGAACGAACAGGGAGGCGCAATACGTGACCTGGTGCTATTTGAAAGTGTGCGGGGTTATGAATCGCGCGATGATGCTTCGAAAGCTTTTGATAAAGATTACATGGAAATTCTGAACCGGGCACGCGACGAAAAGAATTATGGTCCCGATCTATTCATAACGCTCGATACGCAGTTAATTCATGAAACCGATAATTGCCGCAGAAGCGGTTCGGTTGTTTTCGTGCCCGAAAAAACCCGCGAGTTTTTTAACTGGTATCCCGATGTTGTGATCCGTGAGCTAAAAACACTGGCCGAGCTTTACCCTGTGCGATACGCAACGCGCGCCGACGATGAGTTCTACACACTTTTTCCTTGTGAAGAAGATACAAGGGATCCCAACGCTCCTTCATTCTGCACGCCAAAAGAAAACCTCGTAAAATATTACTACTATTTAGTGCACGATATGCAGAATAAGCCCTTGTGGCAGAGCGTTCAATATTATGATCGTCCCGCTGAAGCATTGAGCGACTTCTACTTTCTTCTGCGCCTGCTTTTATATCCGGGCAATTATTTTACCAAGACAGACGTCTGTGATTGCACGATGCAGGGCGAAAAGAGTTCGGAAAGATGTGTTTGCAAGACAAAAATTTACATAAGGGAAGTGCTTGCAGAAAGCAAGAGAAGATATTTCAGTCCTGCACAGGCCTGGGGAAAGGATGGCGTTGAAGAATTTATTTGCGTCGCGCAAACCGAAAAGGCATTTCGCACTTATGTGGACAGCAACGACTGCCGGTTTACTTTCGACCTGGCTTGCAATGAAAGTGGTCTCATTCATCCCTGCAGTTACGATACACCTGAGAAACGGGATCACGCGCGCGAACGCCTCATAAAAGCCGCAAATGCATTCCAGCAAGCTGATTACCCGTCGGTCGATCTTTCGTCCGCCGGCCACGAGCTATTAGTGGATGCGGATAAAAACGTGTTCGCAACCGTTTTCCGTGCCAAGGACCGGGAGGTAAAACGGACAAGAAGCTGCGTCGCGGATATCCTGTTTGACATATTGAATAACCCGGTGTATGAGGATGACAATGGCTTTCACCTCAACATTTTTGAAACGGATGCGAATGGAAAGAAAATATTAATAAAGTACATTGAGCCTGGCGACCCCACGATAAGCGTTCGGGATTGGAAACAGAAGTTATGCCTGATGGCATGCCGTTATCCTGTGGTCAGAAATAGTAACGGTAAATATGAAGTTGTTATCCGGCTTCCAGGCTTTGGAGATGAATGTGCGGGTGCAGGTGAACCGGTACCTTGTGATGATAGAAAAAAAGAAGTGTGCCCCGATTGCGATATCGCCTGGCGAAGCGCTTGTTGTTTCAACACGTGCAACGAAGCGATGGCCTTTCTTGATCAGGTCAGTACATGTTTGAAAGATCCCTCAAATTATCTGAATGTCTTTGATTGTGAATGCGGACCCTATGGGATCAGGTTGGATTGCTGTGATCTCGGGCAGAAGCCGGCCAATGATAACTGGTACAGGAGCGATAGGAGGCAAATGCAACGGATGCCGGTCGATTGCTTCAATGAGATCATAGCCTTTAACCCGCAGACCTATGTTTCTCCGAAAGAAGATTGTGCTGCGGTGCAGCGGGCCAAAAAACTGATCAATGCAGAAGGCCTGCTCCTAGTTGAACATATCCTGCTCCGCCCGCGTTGCGAAGAAGATTGTGCATGCATGATCCAGCCTTGTGATGTAAGCCCTATCAATTGCAACGACTGGACGTGGCAGGGAACGGGACCGGACGATCCCTGCGATGAACATAAAATGGTACATTTTCAACCTTCAAAAGATCCCTATTCTTTCATTGCCACCGTAGTGTTGCCTGCATGGTCCGCGCGCTTTCGTAAAATCGAGAACCGGCAACTGGTAGAAGACCTTCTTTACCGCGAAACGCCCGCACACATCCTGCTGCGGATTCTTTGGCTTGCTCCAAAGGAATGTTGTCATTTCGAAACCCAGTACTATAGCTGGAACCGCTGGCTTTCCAACAGGCACGCCTGTAGCGATGATTTCTCGTTATGCGATTTCACCGGATTTTTATTTAGAACGGATTTTGAATGCCTGCCCGAATGCGATGCATGTAAGCCTTGTGAAGACACCACCGTCGTTCCGAAAGGATGTTGGGAGGACACTGAAGCGCCGGCTGACCTGGTGAAAAATAAATATCTCAATCAACTCAATGAGGTCTTTTGCTGGATGGAGATCACCTGTGGTGTAAAAGAGGCTTCTCCTCAAATCCCACAGCAAACTCCAACCACTGTGCCTTATGATCAGCCCCAGGTTTTGAGAGCGGGTTCCGTTGCGCAGACGGGGCCAGTTGAAACCTTGCCTGGTGAAATGATCCGGGAGCGGCAGAAGGAAAAAGAAATCCGCAGACGCGCCATGCGCTACAAGCAC
>DATMHB010000140.1:0-2286 GCA_035555175.1 Flavisolibacter sp.
TAACCATTGGGTTTGATCTCTACCTTGCCATTGCCGGTGATGCGGTTCACCCAGTCTTTGTTGAATCCGAACTTGGGTTTGTACCCCCTGCGGTTGAGTGTTGATAAAAGGTCTGCACGTTGGTGAAAATAATCGACCTCGTCCTTGCGTCCCTGGATCCTCAGGAACTCATCCCTGGAGAAGGTGGCCGGGGTACGGTAATACTTGTTGCCGATTTTTTCAATGATGTAATATTGCCTGGTAACCGGATCGTATTGAATATCCTTTTTTAAAAATCCCGTGTCTTTCAGATCAAACGAGTTCCGGTTGGGAAAATTGTAGGGATCACCCCGTCTGTCGTGAATGGGGAATTTGGAAGTATCGGGTTGTTGCTGGCCGGTCTGAAATGCACCCGCGTTCGCCTTCATATAAAAGGCGGACATAACGCAGGCAAGCAGCAGCGTGCAAAATCTAAAGGTAGTTTTTGAAGCCAAGTCTAATTTTCTCTTCGATTGTTCAAAGGATCAAAGGATTTGTAATGCTTTTTTGATCAGCAGTTCCACTCCGGCTCCCGGGTCTGCTTCGAGTACCTTTTGGATGGCCCCGTCAGCGGCCTGGCGGTTGATGCCCAACGCGATCAGTGCATTTAACGCGTCAGAATGTAAAGTATTGCCCTTCCAGGATGAAATATTTACGTTAGAATCAATGGGTTGCTTGGCTAATTTGTCGCGCAATTCCACCACGATCCTTTCGGCGGTTTTTTTGCCGATCCCTTTGATCCCTTCCAGCTGCTTTGCATTGCCCTGAACGATGGCCCTGGTCAGCTCTTCCGGCTTCATGTACGAAAGCATTACCCTGGCGGTGTTGGCTCCGATACCGGAGATGGCGATCAGTTGCAGAAAGATCTCTTTTTCGGCAAGGTCAAAAAAGCCGAAAAGAAGATGCGCATCTTCTCTCACGATGAGATGGGTTTGCAGAGTGCCTTCGTTGAGGTTCTGGATCTTTGAATAAGTGTGCAGACTTATCTGCACCTCATAGCCGACGCCGTTGACGTCTATGTGAACATAGGAAGGTGTTTTGCGGACGAAGCTTCCTTTCAAAAATGCGATCATGGATGCAAAGTAAAGGAGATTGAACTAAGCGGGTCCTGCTTGTCGTTGAAGTGAGATTGACCCGTGGTGCAGTGGACTCCGTAGCATGCTTTGTAAACAAAGGAGCCCGTCATGGGATTGGAAAGCTTCGGTTCGCCGTGACGGTATGATGGAGACCCCGTCTGAGATCATGAAAAATTTGCGGTACATCGAGCTACTAAGATGGAAGTCCAAAAAGAATTTTCTCTTCTATCAAAAGAAAATTCCCATGGCTGATATCGGCGATGGCGGTAATTTTCAAATGGGGGCCGGCCCCAAAACGAGTGGGGGAAAGAAAAAAAAATCCGGCTTTCCTATTGGAGGGGACCGCAGGCGAACTCCGACGCGAACAGTGTCACCGTTCACGGACGCCCCTGCGCTGAAAAGACTGAAGTATATCCGCTGCGCCAATGCGCAACCTTTCGTCCGCCTCGCCCAACCCTGCTATCCTCGTTGACCCTCTTACTTTGTACTAACGGACCCGCACCGGATCAGAAAAACAAAACAGGTTGTGCAGCGATCCTCCATACACCTTGACCGGATGGGCAGTTTATTCCTTGCTCTATATGCTTATCTTCGCAACCCATAAAATAAGCCCATGGTACAACAGAAGATCAATGCAGCGATCACAGCCGTCGGAGGGTATGTTCCCGAAACCAAACTGACCAACTTCGATCTCGAAAAAATGGTCGATACCAACGATGAATGGATCCGCAGCAGAACCGGTATCGAAGAACGGAGAATATTGAAAGAGCCGGGAAAAGGATCATCGGACCTGGCGGCGCCCGCCATTCTGCAGCTCTGTGAAAAAAGGGGTATCAGCCCGATGGAGATAGACTGCATCATCTGTGCAACAGTAACCCCCGACATGGTTTTTCCTGCAACTGCCAATATCATTGCCGACAAAATCGGAGCAAAAAATGCATGGGGCTTCGACCTTGAAGCGGCATGTTCTGGATTCTTATATGGCGTAACAACCGCGGCTGCGCTGATTGAAAGCCGGCGCTATAAAAAAGTGGTTGTGGTGGGCGTGGATAAAATGAGTTCGATCATTGATTACAGTGACCGCCAGACCTGCATCATCTTTGGAGACGGAGCAGGCGCCGTTTTGCTGGAAGCGAATCACGAAGGTTATGGCATTCTCGATAGCATTTTAAGAAGCGATGGCAGCGGTCGG
>DATMHB010000141.1:0-4534 GCA_035555175.1 Flavisolibacter sp.
ATACGTCGATTTTCTACGGTACGGTCTGTAATTAGTACTTTCTGAAAGGGTTGGAAGAGGAACGTTAAAGTTTGGACGTCGTGGCGAAACAGAGAGGGAAAGCTTCGATGCCTTCTTATTATCTCCCCACACTGTTCATCATAGCCTCCGGGTAACGGGTTCCCGCTGCAATGCCTTTTGGTGCAATGGCATCGATTTCGTCCAGTTCCTTCCGGCTCAGCGTTATATTCAGCGCGCCTGCATTTTCTTCGAGGTACCGCAAGTGTTTTGTGCCCGGGATCGGAAAAATAAATTCACCCTGCGCCAGCACCCACGCCAGTGCCAGCTGCGCCGTTGTGCAACCTTTTGCCTTTGCCAGCTCTTCTATTTTTTTCACGAGCTCGAGGTTCTTTTGAAAATTGTCTCCCTGGAACCGTGGCGAGAGGCGCCGGTAATCATTTGCTTCAAAATCCTCGAACTTTTTGATTTGTCCGGTGAGAAAGCCGCGGCCCAGCGGGCTATAGGCTACAAATGCAACGCCCAATTCTTCGCAGGTTTCCAGAATGCCGTCTTCCGGATCCCGCGTCCATAATGAGTATTCCGACTGCAGGGCGCTGATGGGATGCACTGCATGCGCTTTCCTTAGCGTTTCGGCATTTACCTCGCTAAGCCCGATACCGCCGATCTTTCCTTCTTTTTTTAATTCTGCCATGGCACCCACAGTTTCTTCGATAGCCGTTTCAGGGTCTTTTCTGTGCAGGTAATAGAGATCTATCATGTCCACCTTTAATCGTTTGAGACTCGCCTCGCATGCGGAACGCACGTAATCGGGTTTTCCATTGATCCCTCTTTTTGACGGATCGGAAGGATCGCGTACAATCCCAAATTTTGTTGCGAGTGTGATCTTATTCCGAAAGTCGCGGACCGCCCTGCCAACGAGAATTTCATTCGTATACGGACCATACATGTCCGCCGTATCGAAAAAGCTGATACCGAGTTCGTAAGCGCGGTGTATGACGCGAACGGATTCTTCATCGTTGCGGATTCCATAAAAATCGCTCATGCCCATGCAGCCGAGTCCTAGTACCGAGGCTTCGAGTCCATCAATGCCTAATGGTTTCCTGTACATATGGTTAAATTTATCCGCAAAGGAACGAAAGAAAGCCGAAGCAAAATGATACGGAAAAGATGAATTGGGGTATTAAATGCCGGTAACTTCGAAACATGAATTTTATTTGCCGGGGTAGTACAAACTGCTGAGGTAATAATAAGGTTCCAGCATGTGGTGTACAAAGACCTTTTTAGGATCATCAGGGAACCGCCGTCTGTAAATCTCGTCGGGCTGCAACACAATTGGAAATCCTGCACGTTGGTAATTATTTCCGCTGGAATATTCCGGCGGCACAAATTGAGGCAGGGCTTTCTTTACCTGCTTCGATGCCAGCTTGCCCAGGTATTTTTCAAAGCGCTGCTGTGCTTTTTCGGTTGATTTGGTTAGATTCTTAAACTTTCCTTTTAAGTACAGCCGTACAAATATTGGCTGTCTCTTTAGGACGCCGTCGACGTTGTTGAACGGGTTGACCGGTGGAAAATCATTCAAGGTCTGAACCGAGAAGGGCGTTTGCGGCACCCAGTCTGAAGTATTCACAATGGTAAAAGCCCACCCGTTGCGCGTGATGAAATCAAAATCATACGCATAAATAAGATTACCGGGCTTGGGCGCCGCACTGCAATAAGTTTTAAAGACCATGTCTGCAGGAAGTTCTTTCGACAACTGCAGGTAATACAAATGACTGCGCAACAAAAACGCAAGCGCGGCTCCCTGGCTATGACCGAAGATGATGTATTCCTTGATACCCTTTGCATAGCTGTTTTTTAACTGGCTAATGATATCGCCCGATAAGCTGGCAAGGCCTAACAGCCATCCGGCATGTACCATGCCCGAAGCGTCGCTGGCGAGGCGGTAACTGAACACAACGGAATCGTTCAACTGAAGTTTTCCGGTAGCAGGCACCATCGCTGCATAAAAATTTTCCAGCCAGCTGCGTCCGTCTGCAACCGTTCCTCTCAAACTGATCACGCCTACTTTGTTGTCATTCCTGTACCAAAGATCCCACCGGTTCTTCAGTCCCAGTTCGGGTGAACGATAAATGCGATGGTAGGCGGCGGGCACTGGAATTTGAATGGCCGCGGAAAAAGAATCAGCCTGGCGCGAAAAGATGCCAAGCATCTCGCGATATTCTTTTCCGTCAAAGCCGGGGAGCAGCTCCTGCGCATTTAATAATTGACAAGAGCAGAGCAGAAGGAGCTGTATTGTCTTTCTCATATAAAATTTAGTGACAGAAAACGGACCTTGATGATACTACGTTACATGCTCAATTTTAAATGGCGAGGCGTCTTCGCATTGATAAGATTTTTCTTCCTTTTGCTTACACTTTTACCTTCCGGCTTTCCCTCAGCTTCGATTCATATTCTTCCTTTATCAATTCTTTGTTGATCGTCACGGCAGCTTTGGCGCCTTCGGCAGCAGCAACCACAACAAAATGCATGTCCTTCGCCGCATCGCCGGCAACGTAAAGACCCTCGATATTGGTCCGTTGTACACGGCTCGTGATGATCACGCCTTTAGCATTGACTTCGCAACCGAAGGCTTCCGCTAAATTGCACTGCTGCGTATATCCATTCACGAAAAAGATGGCGTCGCACGATCTAGAATCCCCATTGCTAAAAATAATTCTTTCGATCTGACCTTCGGCGCCATGCAGCTTTTTTATGGCTGTTCCCACAATATCGATCCCGTTGGCTTCCAGGTATGCCCTTTGTGAAGATTTTATTTTATTGGCGCCATCCGTGTAAAGCGTAACGTGATCGGTCCAGCACTTTAATGCAAGGGCAAGTTCCCACCCTTCCTTATTGCGCGCATAAACGCCTATTTTTTTATCGCGCACTTCCCATCCATCACAGTAAGGGCAATGAAAAACCGACTTGCCATAGAATTCGGCAAATCCTTCGATGCGGGGAAGGTTATCGGAAAGACCTGTCGCGACCAATAATTTCTTGGACCGATAGATCCTTCCGTCCTGGTCCTTCACTTCAAAAATGCCTGCGTCGTTTTTCTTTCCTGCCATGATCTTTTTCACCAGCCGCTGCACACTGTATTTCTGAAGTTCCTGATGGCAGACCGCGAGAAATTCTCCCGGCAATATATTATCCCTTGTGAGGTAGTTATGCATGCCATGAGAGGCGCGGTTCCGGTATTTTTCTGTATCGAACACCAATACTTTTCTCCTGCACCGGCCGAGCACGACGGCCGCATTCATGCCGGCAGGCCCGCCGCCGATGACGATACAATCGTATAATTCTTCTGCTTTCATATTTAAACTTCGTGCAATTGAAGCAAACATGATGCTAATTAGCGGTGGAACGCTAATGTTTTCTTTCAGAGGCCGCTAACGTATGCCGCCGAAGTCATGGGGCTGCTCTCCATTTGGCACGGCTGGGGAAAATGTTCATTGATAATCGGGCAGCTGTTCGCGCAGCACATTCGAAGCCCTGTCGATTACTGATTTCGTGCATGCATAGCTCCACGCAATGTATTGCAGTAAAATTTTTTTACGTGGACTGACGAGCTCTTCTTGCCCATAGCGAATGATTTTCCTCAGGTCGACCAGGTTCCCCGCACACCGCCATGTAGCTAAATGTCACCTCTTATATTTTATATCAGGCGGAATTTTCTTTCGCATCGTGCATCAACTGGGGCTCGTACCGCTTCAGCTGATTTTTCAGGAACATCAGTTCCTCCTGCATTTTTTCTATCCGCCTTACAAGATGCGTGATGGCTTCGATGCCTTCTATATTGATCTGAAGCTCGTAATGCAGCCGGATCATTTTTTCAAGGTCGCCCAGCTGGCTCACGTGCACGTAATCCGACGATTCCATGGTGGTGATCTCGATCAAGCCATATTCATATAGCGCATGGACGAATGAGGGGTCGATGCTGTGATGAAGGCAGAGCAATTCTGTGGATATGAAGTTCTCGTCTTGCATGATCAGCGCAGTTTAGAAAGCTCGGTAAATAATTCTATTTCTTTTTGTGAAAGATTGGTTGGAAGGCTTACCTGGTAGGTCACATAAAGATCACCCGCATGTCCGTCGCGTTTGTAAACCGGAAATCCCTTTCCCTTCAGTCGCACCTTTGTGCCATTCTGGGTTTCCGGCGGAACCTTTAACTTCAATTTGCCGGTGAGTGTTTCGATCGTGACCTCTCCACCAAGTACCGCCGTATAGAGCGGTATGTTCTCGGTGGCATGCAAATCATTTCCCGACCTTACGAATTTTGGATCATCCCCGATCACAAATCGAATATAGAGATCACCTGCAGGTCCGCCATTAATGCCTGGTGCGCCATAGCCTTTCAGTTTGATGCGTTGCCCGTTCTCTATTCCTGCATGGATCGTGATACGGATGTTCTGGCCGTTAACTGTGATGGTCCTTTGATGGGTAACCGCTGCTTCCTTCAGCGTTAGTTGAAGTTCTGCATCATAATCCTCGCCGC
>DATMHB010000142.1:0-2740 GCA_035555175.1 Flavisolibacter sp.
GGAGATAAAAGAATTGCACGATTATGGTATCACACGAATTTATTCGCCCGACGATGGCCGTAAAATGGGGCTTGAGGGAATGATCGAAGATGTGATCCGCCAGTGCGACTTCAGCCTGAATGGCAATGGCGTTTACAAAAAACCCATGACGCTTGGTGAATACAGGGATGTTCGAAAAATAGCAAGAGAGATCACCAATGCGGAGAACGGATTACCTGCACCCAAACCGAAAGACACTATTTCGAAGCGACCGGTACTTGGCATCACGGGCACCGGCGGCGCGGGAAAGTCTTCGGTAACGGATGAAATTGTGCGGCGTTATCTCAATGCCTTCAGCGAGAAAACAATCGCGGTCATCTCGGTTGATCCGTCCAAGAAAAAAACGGGTGGTGCCTTGCTGGGCGATCGCATCAGGATGAATTCCATTTCTTCGCCGCGGGCGTATATGCGCTCACTTGCCACGAGGGAAAGTGACAGGGCGCTCAGCGAGCACGTGCAGGAAGCCATCGACATTTGCAGAAGCGCCGGTTTCGATCTTATTGTACTCGAAAGTGCCGGTGTGGGCCAGAGCGATGCGTCCATTCTTGATTATTGCGACGTAAGCATGTATGTAATGACGCCCGAATATGGTGCCGCCTCACAGTTGGAAAAGATCAATATGCTTGACTATGCCGACCTGGTCGCTATCAATAAATTTGACAAGGCAGGCGCGCTGGATGCGTTACATGATGTAAGAAAGCAGTACAAGCGTAATCATCAGTTGTGGACGGCTAGCGATGAAGCCCTTCCGGTTGTAGGTACAATTGCCGCGCAGTTCAATGATGCAGGCGTAAACGAATTGTTTGAAAAACTGATGGAGACCATCAGGCAAAAAACAGGGACTGAATTTGGCCCTATCGAACTTCACGCGCATATAAAGGATACCACAACAAAATCGCAGATCATTCCGCCCAAAAGAGTCCGCTATCTTTCTGAGATCTCTGAGAATAACAGGGCATATGATCATTGGGTGAATGAGCAATCGGGGATCGCATCGAGGCTGTACCAGGTCAATGGCGTGCTTAGTATAGATGGAATTAAAAACCGTGATGAACTGGAACACATTCGTAAGCAACTTGAAAAAGGACTTCAGGCCGATTGCATGGCCTTGATTCAACAATGGCCCGACCTTCAGAAAAAATATGCTTCCGAGTTTTTTGAATATCATGTTCGCGACAAGGTGATCAGGCAGCCTTTGACCACCACTTCGTTAAGCGGAACCCGGATCCGCAAGGTGGTGTTGCCGAAATACCAGGACTGGGGCGACATACTCAAATGGCAGCTTCAGGAAAATATTCCCGGGGAGTTTCCTTATACGGCCGGCGTGTTTGAATTGAAAAGGCAGGGTGAAGATCCGACGCGGATGTTTGCTGGCGAAGGTGGACCGGAGCGTACCAACAAAAGGTTTCATTATGTTTCGGTAGACCAGCCCGCGAAGCGCCTGTCCACCGCATTTGACAGCGTTACTTTATATGGAGAGGATCCGGCACACCGTCCCGACATATTTGGAAAGATCGGTAATAGTGGCGTTAGCATTGCCACAGTGGACGATGCAAAAAAATTATATAGTGGTTTCGACCTCTGCGATCCAAAGACGTCCGTGTCGATGACGATCAATGGTCCCGCACCCATGCTGCTGGCTTTTTTCATGAATGCAGCGATCGACCAGCAGTGTGAAAAATGGATTGATGCGAATGGACAATGGGGGCAGGTGGATGAAGCGTTCCGGAAAAAATACGGACATGCTCAACGGCCGGTCTATTACAATCCCTCTGCACCTGAACGCCTGCCCAATGGAAACAATGGCCTTGGTTTAAAGCTTCTGGGCCTAAGTGGCGACGAAGTGCTGCCCAAAGAAGTGTATAAAGCGCTGAAAGCATTCGCGCTTTCACAGGTGCGGGGGACCGTACAGGCAGACATTTTAAAGGAAGACCAGGCACAGAACACCTGCATCTTCTCCACAGAATTTGCGCTCAAGCTGATGGGTGATGTGCAGGAATACTTTATCGATAATAAGGTGCGGAATTTTTACAGCGTTTCCATCTCAGGTTATCATATTGCAGAAGCAGGCGCGAACCCCATTACGCAGTTGGCATTCACGCTGGCAAATGGATTTACTTATGTTGAATACTACCTGAGCCGCGGCATGAACATTGACGACTTCGCGCCAAACCTTTCCTTTTTTTTCAGCAATGGAATGGATCCGGAATACAGCGTGATCGGCCGTGTGGCCCGCAGGATATGGGCAAAGGCGATCAGGAACAGATATAAGGGTAATGACCGTTCACAAAAATTGAAATACCACATTCAAACTTCTGGCCGCAGCCTTCACGCACAGGAAATTGATTTCAATGATATCCGGACCACCCTGCAGGCCCTGTATGCAATCTATGATAACTGTAATTCGCTTCATACAAATGCATATGATGAAGCGATCACCACGCCAACTGAAGAGAGCGTGCGGAGGGCCATGGCGATCCAGCTCATCATCAACCGCGAATTGGGTTCCGCGAAAACGGAGAATTTTATACAGGGAAGCTTTGCCATCGAAGAACTGACCAACCTGGTGGAAGAAGCCGTGCTTCAGGAATTCGACCGCATCACCGAGCGTGGTGGCGTTCTCGGCGCAATGGAAAGAATGTATCAACGCAATAAGATCCAGGAGGAAAGTTTGTACTACGAACACCAAAAACATACTGGT
>DATMHB010000143.1:0-8464 GCA_035555175.1 Flavisolibacter sp.
GAAGCAAAGTTGATCATCATTACCGGAGGACTGGGCCCAACCGCAGACGACATTACCAAGCCCACACTCTGTAGTTTTTTTGACTCAAGACTCGTGATAGATCAAGGCGCGCTTCTTAATGTCAAAGGGATCTTCAGCAAGCTAAAACGGCCATTGGTAGAAAGAAACCTGAGGCAGGCTGAAGTGCCTGATAACTGTACCGTGCTGCCGAACCGCCGCGGCACTGCGCCGGGAATGTGGTTTGAAAAAGATGGTGTGATCTATGTTTCCCTGCCCGGTGTGCCTAATGAAATGAAGGGATTGATGGAACACAGTGTGGTTCCGAAGTTAAAGGAGTCGCTCAAACTTCCGGCGGTTCTGCACCGCACGTTGCTTACCTCCGGCATCGGCGAATCCACCATTGCCGATATGATCACAGATTTTGAAAACGATCTTCCCCGGCATATAAAGCTTGCCTATCTGCCGGCTTATGGGCTTGTAAGGCTGAGGCTCACGGGCCGCGGCACCGATAAGATTTCGATCGAAAAAGAATTGGATATCCTTTTCGAAGAATTGAAAAGACAAATGGCTGAATGGATGGTGGCGGATTCGGACATCAGCCTCGAGCAAGCCGTGAACCTGTTATTGAAGAAAAAGCAACGGACCCTGGCCACTGCAGAGAGCTGCACGGGCGGCTATATTGCACATCTCATCACATCCATTGCCGGCGCCTCTGCCACATTTCAGGGCGGCGTTGTATCGTATTCAAACGAATTGAAACAAAGCTGGCTGCACGTACGATCCTCTACCCTTGAACAATACGGGGCTGTAAGCGAACAAACCGTAAAGGAAATGGTGAGCGGCATTCTTTCATCAACAGGCACCGATTATGCCATTGCTACCTCCGGCATTATGGGTCCGGACGGCGGAACTGTGGAGAAGCCGGTAGGCACGGTTTGGATCGCCGTCGGAAATAACAGGAACACAAAAGCAGTAAAGCATTTTTTTCGATTCGACAGGGAAAGAAATATTGAACTGGCCGCGCACAGTGCGCTGACCATGCTATTCCGCTTTGTGCAGGAGCAGGAAGCTTAGGCCTCATTCATCGGCTTTGCTTATTTTTGACCGGATTTCCGGGAACCAACGATTGCCTGTCTTCGCTTGCAGAAGTATGAGTAAATATGCCGTTTAGGAACCGGAACCACAAACTATATTTGATTATGGCTACTGTTGACCTGGTGATGCCTAAGATGGGCGAAAGTATAATGGAAGCAACCATTCTGAAATGGCATAAGAATCCCGGAGACCATGTGCACATGGACGAAACCGTTCTCGAAATAGCCACGGACAAGGTTGACAGTGAAGTACCTTCTACGGCGGAGGGCGTAGTGTCGGAAGTGTTGTTCAATGTAAATGACGTAGTGCCCATCGGCACGGTAATCGCACGCATTAAAACAGGTACACCCGAGCCCCAGCCTGTACATCAACCATCAAATTCAGGAAATGGACAGTCGTCCGGGTATCATCCACAATCGGAACGGGTCAAGGCGCCTGTGCAGATGCAAGAATCCACTCCGGCTTACAAGCCCCAGCCATCAGCAAACGGTAACCGCTTTTATTCTCCGCTGGTATTGAATATTGCCGCGCAGGAAGGCGTGAGCATGCATGAACTGGAAACGATCGGTGGCACGGGCAATGAAGGAAGGGTAACGAAAAAAGATATTCTTCAATACGTGGAACATAAGAGGTCGGGCCGGCACGTGGAAAGGCCTGCTTCACAAACCACATCCACGCAGGCGAGGGAACCGCAGAGAATGTTGCCGACCGACAGACCGGAACAGCAGCCGCCGTCCACTTTATACAATGGTAATGTTGAGATCATAGAAATGGACCGTATGCGCAGGCTCATCGCCGACCACATGGTACGCAGCAAGCACACAAGTCCACATGTTACTTCATTTACCGAAGCCGATGTTACCAACCTGGTGATGTGGCGTGATCGCGTCAAAAAAGACTTTGAAAAAAGGGAAGGAACAAAGATCACCTTCACACCACTTTTCGTTGAAGCCGTTGTTCGATGCATTAAGAAATTCCCGATGGTCAATAGCTCCATCGATGGAAATAATATCATTCTGAAAAAGGATATCAATATCGGAATGGCTACAGCACTGCCGAATGGCAATCTCATTGTCCCCGTGATCCGCAACGCAGATCAGCTGAACCTCGTTGGACTGGCGAAGCAGGTGAACAATCTCGCCGATCAGGCCAGAAATAATAAGTTAAAGCCCGAAGACATTGCCGAGGGCACCTTCACCCTTACGAATGTGGGCACATTCGGCAGCCTGATGGGGACACCCATCATCAACCAGCCGCAAGTAGCTATTCTTGCAGTGGGCGCCATTAAAAAACGTCCGGTCGTGATTGAAACCCCGCACGGTGACAGCATAGCGATCCGTCACATGATGTACCTTTCGCTTAGCTATGATCACAGGATCGTTGATGGAAGTCTGGGTGCTACTTTCCTAACCGCAGTGGCGAACGAGCTGGAGAATTTCAGGGCAGACAGGGAATACTAAGATCAGAACACCCTTTTGCGCAAAGACCGCCAGGAACGCAAGCTATTGGCCGAAATGCGCTTTCTCAAAATTATGATGCTTTCCTTTTCTCCTGATGATGAAAAGGTCGCCATATTCGGTATCAGATAGATCGCCGGCCACCACCCTTGTTCCCGCCAGGCGGTTGACCAAGTCATCTACCGTATTGGAATGACCAATGATGAGAAAATTTCCCTTCCCCAATTTCCTGACCCTGGTCACAAACGAAGTATCGCCTGGTACATAAATTTCAACAGGAACATGAATGGCATCCGACAAAGGCTGTGCCGTGGACTTTGTACGGATATAATTTGTAGAGTAGATATGGGTGATGCGTTCTTTTTTCAACAGATCCCTGAGCGCGATGGCTCTTTGGCGGCCTGCCTCCGATAACGGCACATCGGTGCCCATAGCCCCGTTATCCCTTTCAGCATGACGGACCACATAATACACGGAACGACTGCAGGAGGCAAGAAAAATAAGGATGGTACAGCTCAGAATAAAACGCATAAGAACAGAATTAACGTTCTAAAGGTAAACAGGTATATGATTTGAATTGTCTATTTAGTATATTAGGAATCGTAAAATTCAAGTGCCATGAAACAATTATCCGAAACCTGGTTTGCAGAAGGCTATATCGATTTCGAGCTGAAGAAATATACACTGCTGTCTTATCTGCAGGAAATCAACAAGTATTTCAACCAGACAAAATTGTACCCGCAACTCGCCGACCTCATTTTTCACTACAACAACCTCGTCGCTTTCCGGGAGAACAAGAAATATTTACAGGAGCATTTCCCGAAAAAACTGACCGGCATCCAAATAGAGAAACTGCAGTTCCTGTATGAGCAAATGATCGAAGACAATGACCTGATGCAGGAGCTCGAAGAGATCATCAACTATTCGGCGGGCGAAATGAAAACAACCATCAGCAGCGGCGCTGAAATTTATGAATTCGTGGAAGACAACCTGACGATCACCCCGATCGGTCTGGTTCCCCTCGACAGTCAGGAAGGATACTTCTTTTTGAGTTCAGGCAACACAAAGTCAACGCACATTTATCAATACAGGCTTTCAATTTTTGAAAAGCACAACGAAAAATTCAGGAGCATCAAAACTTCCTATCTCGAAATGACGCAACGCACGATAGTGTATACCTATGAGAACATAAAATATGAACTCATAAAAAACCGCGGTGCCCTTCCGAACCCCGCGGTGTATAGTATCGAGACCGAACTGCAGTTTCCTGTGGAAGAAACGTTGCTGCCGATTGCGAAACGCAGCCTAGTGAAATTCATCAGCCAACCTGCAGCCTAATTATCTTGGATGTTAAATGCTAAATGTGGAACGCATTAGCACCTGCCCTTTCCTCACTTAAGCTTTGCTCGTGGATTTTGAATCTTGAATCCCCAGGCGCTCATTGCTTCTCATCAACCAGTTCAAGTCCCCAGTCCTTACCCTTATGCACTGCAGGCACGCCTTCAGCCAGCCACTTTGCCGGTTTCGCCCCTTTGAGCAGCCAGTCGAAATATTCCTGTTCGCGGATCTGGATATCCTTCCTGTTCCTTCTTTCAACAAGGTTGTGTGCTTCACCATTATAGTTCAATAGCCAAACCTTTTTGTTCAACCTGCGCATGGCCGTAAAGAATTCTATTCCCTGGTACCAGGGTACAGCTCCATCTGCATCGTTCGACATGATCACCAGCGGCGTAGTCACTTTTTGCAAATGAAAAAATGGTGAGCTGGCAATGTACAGGTCTGGCCTGTCCCATGGCGTTGCACCAATGCGGCTCTGTCCCTTTTCATACTGAAACTGGCGGTTGTTGCCACTCTCCCACCTGATGCCTCCGTAAGCACTGAACATATTCACCACGGGCGCACCTGCCCATGCGGCTTTGAACATATTGGTAGCCGTAATGAGATACGCTACCTGGTAGCCGCCCCAGCTTTGTCCCTGGATGCCGATATTTTTTGCATCTACCCATTTTTTCTTCGACAATGCCTGAGCACCGCTCACAATATAGTTATAGGCATCCTTGCCAGGCTGTCCTTTCGTATAACTGATGTCGGGTGTGAATACCAGGTATCCGCGGCTCACGAAGAATGGAATATTCAGGCGGCTTGGCGTGGGCGCAGGCGCCATATACGTATTCAGATTATCACTCAGCTTCTCGTAGAAGTAAATGATCATCGGATACCTTTTGGTTGAATCGAAATCTTCCGGCTTGTAAAGAATGCCGGTTGCCGCCTTACCATTAAATGCTTTCCAGTTATATAATTCGGCCGTGCCCCAGTTGTACAACGACTGTTGTGGATTGATGGAAGTAAGCCGCTCTGCCTGTAAGGCCGCTGTATGCCATCCGGCAACGCTTGTGTGACCAGCATTATTCATCGTTGCATAATACAGATCGGGCGGTGAAACATAATTTTCTTTTGAATAAAGAAAGCTCATTTGATCCTTCGCCTTCAAAAAATTAGTGAATGAATAGTCTCCCCTTTCGGTTATGAAGACCACGCTTTCGCTGACCCCGGGTTGGTAAGAAAGGATCGCAGTTTTTTTAGTCTTCTCATCAAAGGACCTGAAGAAGAGCGGCTGGCCGGCTTTGAAAAACCTTTCATTCGGATCAACTTTCACCTGGCGATAACTTGTGGTTCCGCGCGGGCCGGGAAAAAGCGCAACCGGGTTCTTGCCTGCCTGCGGATCCACTGCCCATACATTGTAACGGTCATACACATAAACGGGTGAATCACCTTCGTGCCACCCCATTATGCCATATGGATTTGGATCGTCGGGGACATCGTTTTCTTCATCATACAAAGGATATTTGATGGCTGCCGTAATATTCTTGAGAGCTTTGCCATCCCAGGCGAAATAGTTCCGCGCTTTGTTGTCATAGAGGAGAATATATTTTCCCGTAGACGATGGATAAATTGCGCCATCATGATTTTTTTTCACGAGCGTGCGTTCGCCTGTTTCCATGTTGATGGCATAAATATCCTTTTTCGTATTGCCTGCCCATTGTGATTCCACTCGTCTGCCGGTATCGGTGACAGCCACGAACCAGGCGCCGTCGCCCTCGTTGGTTGCAATAATGTTCTGGAGTCCGGGACTTCCCAGCTGCATCACATTGTTTTTTGTGAAATCATAAACAGCCGTATAACTTCTTTTTAATTCGTTGTTCAGCTGGAACAACTGCTGCGTTTGCAGATAATCATCCTTGTAATTCCATATGTCAACCTTCACCAGGTCGATGTCGATCAATGTAGTATCCTTTGGCTGCGGAACGGGCGCAGTACCAAACAAAAGCCTGTTGCCGCTTTTGCTGAACGATACATTTCCATTTTCACTCACCGTCATTCCAAGCTCCATTCCTACCGATTTCTTATCTACCAACAGGCGTGCGCTATCGTCTCCGCTGCGGTATAAATACAAACCATAGAATTTCTGCAGGGCTTTTGTATTGGTATCCCTTTCGGCAACAAAGGCAAGCCTGTCGCCATTTTCGGTGAGGGCAAAATTTCTAAAGTCATTGCCACCTTTCAAAATGGTATCGAATGAGCCTTTCGAGAGGTCATACAAAACAACAGCATTGGCACCGGAACTATCCCTTGGCGACCTCGAAACTCTCATTACCAGTTTCTGTCCATATGCATTGAAAGCGTAATCCACAACGTTTTTGAAAACCTTTTCCTTTCCTTCTTTCATGTTACGCACAACCAGATCGGAACCTTCATTCGAGGCAGCCGCCGTTGCAGGATCATCATCCGCATCTGTTGCATCGCGATTGCCTGCTTTTACATTTTTGATCTGGGTTACCAACAACATCAGCGAGTCGATCGTCTTCTTCAGGCTATCCACTGTTTTTTGAGTGGGTGCATTCGCCGCTCTTGGAGGAAATGCATCCCGTTCTTTCTGGTAGGCCACCCATCCGGAGGCTTTTTCAGGCGTCTTGAACGACTTTACCCGGGCGGCCCGGACCACTTTGTCCTTTCCCAGCTCCAGGATCCCAATAGAATCTTTCGGAAGGTCCTCCAGCCTTTTTTTTCTGATCCGTGCCTCCCTCGTATCCTTATACGGCGCCTTAATTTTAAAGACAACGAACCTGCTGTCCTCGGTGATCACAGCATTGTAACCACGAGGGATCTCCTGAACGTAGCTGCTGCCGGGTGCTTTAACGTAGAGTACGGCATCACCTTCCTGCGGCGTTACCGTGTATACGACCCATTTACCATCCCTGCTGATGAGGCGTTCACCGATACTTTGCCAGCCATCATAAACAGTATGATCAAGGGGTTTTTTTTGTGCAAAAAGAACAATTGGAGAAAGGAAAAGAACAATAATCAGGCGCTTCATATGTGTTGACTTGTAAAAAAATAAAAAACGATTTGCTTATTAAATAAGAAACGAAAGCAAGCGGATGCTTCTCATTTGCACCGATGGTTGCCACGACGTACGCCAACAATGACAATTCCCTTACATGAAAAAATCTTTTTGCTACGCTTCGTCCTGCTTTGCGTTCCGTGCTTCATCTCATTAAAATAAAATTAAGGGAATGCGTTCAATGAACGCCAGTTTTTCGTCTGGCAGTAATTACGAGCCGCCACATGTGGAACACCACCGCTACTGCTATGAGCGCGAAGCCAACATAAAACCAGTTGCTCAAGAGGCGGTTCTCGTGATAGATCATGAATGCCAGTATGATCCCATACACCGGTTCGAGGGTAAGTGTAAGGTTCATAGTAAAGGCAGAGATCTTTTTCAATGCCCTGATGTAAAGAAAAAAAGTCAGGATGGTGCAAACCCAGCTGAGGATAACGAGCCAGAGCCAGTCTGTTACTGTAGGCGAACTCCAAACCCCCTGGAAAATAAAGCGAAACAAAGGCAACAGTATCGTCAGTCCAAGAAAACCGCCTGTTAATTGGTAGAGTGTGATGTGTTCGGGATGATATTGATCAATGATCTTTTTATTAAGTACCGAAACCAGAACGGTGAATATGGCGGATAATAACCCTACCACAATGCCGGTCGAGAACTGGATGTGTGTATTGTAAATAACAAAAATACCGGCAATGGCAAAGAGACCCAGGACGATCTCAACGGGATCAAATCTTTTTTTCAGGATGAGCGGCTCGATCAACGAGGCAATGAGCGCCGTCGTGGAAAGACAAGTGAGCGCAATGGTAACATTGGCCAATTTAATGCTCGCATAAAAGCACACCCAGTGCAGTGCCAGAATCGTCCCTATAAGAGAGATGAGGAGGCCTGCCTTGAATGGGATCCTGCTGGCCTTTCCCTGAATCAGGTACAAGATCCAGAGCGATACCATGGTGATGAGCAACCGCCACCACACCAGCATCGTAGAATCAAGTGTGATCGCCCTCCCAAGCACGCCCGTAAAGCCCCACAGAAAAACAGCTGAATTCAGCTGGATCAACGCTTTCTTCATGGCCGCGAAGAAACGGAAATTTTACACACCGGACGATCACATTGATTTTAAGAGTACGCCTGCACCGGGATTATTTCATACTCCTTATATTTATGCATGATGGAACCCGTGATCAGTATCAGGCATCTCTTCAAGGCTTACGGAAACAAGCAGGTGCTGAAGAACATTAATCTCGATGTCTATCCCGGCCAGGTGATCGGCTATATCGGACCTAATGGAGCCGGAAAGAGCACAACTGTAAAGATCCTTTGCGGCCTGATCACTGATTATGAGGGCGACATCAGGATCAAGGGGCACGACCTGAAAAAAGAAACCCTTGAAGTGAAAAAGCATATTGGCTATGTTCCCGAACTGGCGGAACTCTATGATGTGCTGACGCCGCTCGAGTACCTCCACTTTACCGGTTCATTATATGGCATGGATGAAAAGGTTTGTGACGAAAGG